>JAGLHQ010000068.1 GCA_023143375.1 Planctomycetota bacterium | reverse complement strand
ACCGAGCTTATGGGTATTGCTTTCGGTATCGAGGGCAAAGAGCTTGGTATCGATAAACATATAACAGAAGTGAACGAATTCCTAAACGAAAGGGATCTGATATGATCGTTGGCGATAGAAAACCGTTGGAGGAGATTCTCGATTATATAAAGGATTATAAGAAGATAATGCTGATGGGGTGCGGCGGATGTGTTACGGTCTGTTTTTCGGGCGGGTCGAAAGCGGCTGAGCTGCTTGCATCGCAGATAAAGATGGCACGCAAGCAGGCAGGCAATGAGATCGAGATAATCGAATGTACCCCGACGAGGCAGTGCGAATACGAATTTCTGGAAGAGTTTGCCGAACAAGTGAAGTCCGTGGAGGCTGTTCTGTCGATCGCGTGCGGCGTGGGCGTCCAGGCTATGGCGGTTCAGTTTCCTGAGAAGCATACCGTTCCGGGGCTCAACACGAAGTTTATGGGCTATCCCGTCGAACACGCTGTCTGGGAAGAGAAGTGTGCCGGTTGCGGCGATTGTGTTCTTGAGTGGACGGGGGGGCTGTGCCCGATATCACGGTGCGCGAAAAAGCTGCTGAACGGTCCGTGCGGGGGTTCGGTTGATAAGGTGTGCGAGGTTAACAAAGATGTAGAGTGCGTCTGGCATACGATATACGATCGGCTCAAAGTGCTGGGCAAGCTTGAGAATCTTACGAAAGTACGGAAAGCAAAGGACTGGCGGACGAGCACGAACGCCGGGCAAAGAAGGATAACGTTTGAAGAGGCGATGCTATGAAATCAGGAAGTAAACTAGAGAAGGTTTTGACGGCGGGGGAATTTGCGGTTACCGCAGAGTTGGGTCCGCCTCCGAATTCGAATGCCGAAGCGGTTATAAAGAAAGCTAAGCACAGCCTTGGCGTTGCGGAGGCTGTTAATATTACGGATAACCAGACGGCGATCGTGCGTATGTCGAGTATTGCGGCGGCTGCGATCGCTATACAACAGGGCCTGGAGCCGGTTGCGCAGATGGTTTGCCGCGACAGGAACCGTATCGCAATGCAAAGCGATGTTTTAGGTGCGGCTGCTCTCGGTGTTAAGAATCTTCTTTGTTTGTCCGGCGATCATCAGTGTTTCGGTAATCATCCGGAAGCGAAAAATGTTTACTGTGTCGACTCGATGCAGCTTATCGCGATGGTAAAGCAGATGCGGGACGAGAAGAAATTTATCTCCGGCGATCCTATCAAGGAATACGAGCCGCGGCTTTTTATCGGTGCTGTTGCGAATCCGTTTGCCGATCCGTTTGAGTTTAGGGTGATGCGTCTTGCAAAGAAGATCGAGGCAGGTGCCGATTTTATTCAGACACAGTGTATTTTCGATCTTGACAGGTTCGAGGAGTGGATGAAGCTTGTTGTCGAGCAGGGATTGCATAAGAAAGCTTATATCATGGCGGGCATTACGCCGGTTCGTTCGTCGCGTGCGCTTAAGTACATGAAGGCGGAGGTTGCGGGTATTACTATTCCCGATGCTCTTATAGAAAGAATGGACGGGGCAGATGACCCGAAGGAAGAGGGCGTTAAGATCGCATGCGAGATGATAGAACGTGTAAAGGGTATCGAAGGTGTTTCCGGTCTGCATCTTATGCCGATCGGTTGGGAGAGTATAACACCTGTTATTCTTGAAAAGGCAGGATTGCTGCCGCGTCCGGAAGTCGATTAATAAAAAAAGACTTGAAAATTCAATTCAAATGGTGATTATATAAGCTCTTGGACTTTGACAGGAGCAGTTTATATGAACCTCATAGGTGAGAATTCAGATTTAAATATCCTAGATGACATTCTTTCTGCGTTTACGGAGATCACGAGTAACGATCTTATTCCGATCCTGCAAAGGATACAGAATGGGTACGGCTATCTTCCTAAAGATGTCGTTATGGAAGTTAGCGAGCGAACGGGTATTGCCGCGAGCCAGATCTACGGTGTTGCTACGTTTTACGAGCAGTTCCATCTTAAGCCTCGCGGCAAACATCTTATCCGGTGCTGTCGCGGTACTGCATGTCATGTTAAGGGCGGGCCTGAAATTATCGATGTTATCAAAAAGTGTCTTGGCTTAGAAGCAGGCGAAACAACGGAAGATATGGAGTTTACTTTTGAAACAGTTGCCTGTCTTGGTGCCTGTGCGTTGGCACCATTGATGGTTATTGACGGAAATTACTATGGAATGATGACAAAACAAAAAGTAGCCGAAGTTTTGGACAGCTTTAGAAAGCCGGCAGAGGAAATTGCATGACGCAAAAAAGTTCTTCTATTTCAGATTTTGTTTCCTGGCAGCAGCGTATAAAATCGGCTGTTGATGCGGGCAGGTCCCAGATAATCGTTTGCGGCGGAACCGGTTGTGTCGCTTTAGGTTCGGAATCGGTGTATGATGCTTTTGAAAGTGAGATCAAAAAGCAAGGGCTTGAGAAGGAAGTGCTTCTCAAGGGGACCGGCTGTCACGGTTTTTGCGAAAAGGGCCCGGTAGTTGTTATTTTGCCCGACCAATTTTTCTATCCGGGTGTTAAGCCGGAGAATGTTGCAGAGATATTTAAAGAAACGGTTATCGGTCGAAAAGCTATCGAGGAATTGCTTTACGTTGACCCGATCAGTTCAAAGAAGATCACCTATGAATACGATATACCGTTCTATGCTAAGCAGCAGCGTAATATATTCCATAATAACGGACGTATAGACCCTGTCGATGTCGAAGATTTCATTGCGCATAACGGTTATAATGCATTCGTAAAAGTTTTGCAGGAATATTCTCCCCAGGATGTTATCGATTCTGTAATAAAGGCGGGCTTGCGCGGTCGCGGCGGCGGCGGTTTTCCAACAGGTGTGAAATGGGATATATGCAGGAAAGCGTCCGGCCAGGAAAAATATCTGATCTGTAACGCAGACGAAGGCGATCCTGGTGCGTTTATGGATCGCAGTATTCTGGAAGGTACGCCTCATGCCATTATCGAAGGTATGTTGATCTCTGCTTTTGCCATCGGTGCTTGTACCGGATTTATTTATGTCAGAGCCGAGTATCCTCTTGCTGTCAAAAATACCAGACTCGCTTTGGAACAGGCTCGGGATTCGGGTTTGCTTGGCGATAATATACTTGGCACGGGTTTTTGCTTCGATATTGAAATTCGCCAGGGTGCAGGCGCCTTTGTTTGCGGCGAAGAGACCGCTCTTATCGCATCTATCGAGGGTCATCGCGGAATGCCGAGAACCCGGCCCCCGTTTCCCGCGGTCAAAGGTTATGCTGACGAGCCGACAAACATAAATAACGTCGAGACCTTTGCAAACATACCTTTGATCATTGAAAACGGACACGAATGGTACTCTAAGATAGGAACCGAAAAGAGCAAGGGTACGAAGGTTTTTGCACTTGCAGGAAAAGTTAAAAACACCGGCTTGGTCGAAGTTCCGATGGGTACCACTTTACGCGCGATCGTGTTTGGGATAGGCGGCGGAATTGAAAATGACGGCGAGTTCAAAGCCGCTCAGCTTGGCGGTCCGTCCGGAGGATGTATCCCGACCCAGTATCTCGATACGCCGTTGGATTATGAAAGTGTTCAGGAGGTAGGAGCAATAATGGGTTCGGGCGGTTTGATCGTGATGGACCAGAACGTTTGCATGGTTGACATTGCAAGATACTTCCTCGATTTTGTTCAGTCGGAGTCATGCGGGAAGTGTACGCCGTGCCGGGTTGGAACCAGAAGGATGCTCGATATCCTTGAAAGCATCTGCGGGGGCACTGCGAGGATGGACGATCTTGCTAAGCTTGAAGAGCTTGCTGTCGATGTTAATAGAGCTTCGCTTTGCGGGCTTGGACAGACTGCACCGAATCCGGTGCTAAGTACGATCAAAAACTTCCGCGATGAATATGTCGAGCACATTGAAAAAAGAATATGCACCGCGGGCGTTTGCTTAGAACTGCTTTGTTACCAGATAACCGAGAAATGCGTTGGATGCGGAGCTTGTAAGAAGGTTTGTCCTGTTGCAGCGATCACCGGTGAGAAAAAAGAGATACATGTTCTGGATACCGAGAAATGTACTAAGTGCGGCCAGTGTTACAATGTTTGTAAATTCGAAGCTGTAAAAAGATAATACAATATGACACAGATGAACGTAAAAATAGACGGAAAAGATTGTATCGGTCAGGCTGGTCAGACGATCCTTGAACTAGCGATTGACAACGGTATTGATATACCCAATCTTTGCCACGACCCGCGGCTTAAACCGTCCGGTTCGTGCAGGCTTTGCCTTGTTGAGGTCGAAGGGGCAAGGGGCCCGGTAACAGCTTGCACATTCGAGATCGCTGACGGAATGGTTGTCAGTACCGATACCGAAGAGATTCGCGGTTTACGAAAAACCGTTCTGGAACTTTTGTTCTACGAACACAAAGGGGCATGTGCGACGTGTGACGATAACGGCGAGTGCAAGCTTCAAACTTACGGATATGAGTACCAGGTCGAAGACGATGTTATAAACTGCGGTTCTGTTTGCTCGGAACCGGTGCCGAACTATACGGCTGGTAACGAAGCCATCGAATACGACGTTGATAAATGTATTCGCTGCGGCAGATGTATACGTATATGCGAGGAAGTTCAGATGGACAGCGCTCTTACCTTTAAGGAAAGGGCGGGTCAGGCAGAAGTTACGACGGCTTTCGATATTCCGCTTAACGAATCGACATGCGAGTTGTGCGGTCAGTGCATCTCAACGTGTCCGACGGGCGCTCTTTACGAACGCCATGCTAAGGGCAAGGGGCAGTGCAAGGATCTTAAGAGTACGACAACGACCTGCGTTTACTGCGGTGTTGGATGTCAGATCGACTTGAATGTTTCTGCCAAAACCGGCAAGATCGTTCGTGCGACCAGCAAGACAGGTGTTGTTCCAAACAACGGTAACCTTTGCGTAAAGGGACGCTTCGGCCAGGATTTCGTAAGCGATAACAGACGGTTGACGATGCCGCTTATTAAAAAGGACGGTGAGTTCAAAGAGGCTTCGTGGGAAGAAGCGTTGGATTTGGTTGCTTCGAGACTTGGTGCGATAAAAGAGGTAAACGGTGCGGACAGCATTGCAGGTCTTTCGTCTGCAAAGTGTACGAACGAGGAAAACTATATCTTCCAGAAGTTTATGCGTGCGTGTGTCGGGACAAATAACGTCGATCATTGCGCACGGCTTTGCCACGCGTCTACGGTTGCAGGCCTGGCAAGAGCGTTCGGTAGCGGGGCGATGACAAACTCCATTGAAGAACTTAAAGACGCTAAGTGTATTTTTGTGATAGGATCGAATACCACCGAGGCCCATCCGGTTATCGCTTTGAACATAAAGCACGCGGTCGTTAATAACGGTGCGGAGCTCATCGTCGCCGATCCCCGTTGTATCGATCTTGTACGTTTTGCCGATATGCATATCGCACAGAAGCCGGGCACTGATGTTGCCCTGATAAACGCAATGATAAAAGTTATCATCGACGAAGACCTTCTCGATAAGGATTTTATCGCCGAGAGAACCGAGGATTTTGAGTTGCTTAAGGAAGCGGTTAAAAATGTTTCGCTTAAGGAAGCGGCGGAGATAACAACCATCCCTGCCGATCTTATCCGTCAGGCTGCGGTAACTTATGCCAGGGCAAAAACGTCTACGATCATCTACAGCATGGGAATCACCCAGCACACGACGGGGACGGACAATGTTCTTAGCCTTGCGAACCTTTCGATGGTGACAGGGCATATCGGCAAGGAATCTACCGGTGTAAATCCTCTTCGCGGACAGAATAACGTTCAAGGTGCCTGTGATATGGGTGCTTTGCCCAATGTTTATCCGGGCTATCAGCAGGTTGAAAGCCCCAATGTTCAGGATAAATTTGAGGCAGCATGGAATGCCAAGTTGTCGCCGAATAAGGGCCTTACTATCGTCGAGATAATGCACGCGATCGAAGAAGAAAAGATAAAAGGTCTGTACATTATGGGCGAAAACCCGGCGCTGTCGGATCCTAATCTTAACAGGACAAGGAAAGCTTTGGGAGAAGTTGAGTTTTTGGTCGTTCAGGATATTTTCCTTACCGAGACTGCTCAGTATGCCGACGTTGTACTGCCTGCGGTTAGTTATGCGGAAAAGGACGGTACGTTTACGAACACCGAACGTCGTGTACAGCGAGTACGAAAAGCGGTAGAAGCACCGGGCGAGGCTCGCCTCGACTGGAAGATCATTTGCGATATATCGACTCGAATGGGTTTTCCTATGGCTTATTATCGTGCGGCCGGTATCATGGACGAGATAGCATCGGTTTCGCCTATCTATGGCGGGATAAGTTACGATAGGATCGAAAAGGTCGGTCTGGCGTGGCCTTGCTTCGATAAGGAACATCCGGGCACTAAGTTTTTGCACAAGGGCAAGTTCTCGCGCGGCAAGGGCAAGTTCCATCCGGTTACGTTTATCCCCGCCAAAGAATCTACGGACAAAGAGTTCCCGTTCGTTCTCTCTACCGGCAGACAGCTTTATCAGTTCCATACGGGAACCATGACGAGAAAGTCGGCAGTTATCAATCAGGTTTCGCCGACCGGTTACGTTGAGATACAACTTGATGATGCCGTTAATCTTGGAATATCCAACGGTGACAGGGTTGAAGTGAAAACCAGACGGGGTTGTGTAGAAACAGATGCGAAGGTGACAGAAAATATCGAGCCGGGCTGGATTTTCATGCCGTTTCACTTTAGCGAAGCGCCCGCTAACATGCTTACGATCGACGAACTCGATCCTGTTGCGAAGATCCCGGAGTTTAAGGTTTGTGCGGCTGCGGTTAGGAAGATAAGCTGAAAATGATACAAAGAGCGAAAAAAAATATTGCCGCAGTTATCCTTGCCGGCGGAAAGGGGCGCAGGCTTGGCGGTGTAGCAAAAGGAAAACTCAAACTGGTATCTGACGGATCGATCATTCGTCATCTGATAGACCAGCTAGAAACTGTCGGGATCTATGATATTGCGATCTCTGCGAACGACGTCGCGGTGTATAGTGAATTCAATAAAACTATTATCCCCGATAAAAGGATCGGCGTAGGTCCCCTGGCGGGCATAGAGGCAGGGCTTGGCCATTTTGAGGGGAGTTTTGACGGTGTGATTTTTCTTCCGTGCGATTTGCCGAATATAACTTTCCGTGAGATCGTTGCTCTTATCGAATCTTTTTCAAAAGGCGATGCCCCGGCGGTGTATGTGCAGACGAGCGAGTTTTTTTACCACCCGTTATGTACCGTCGTACATAACGACGTTAAAGAGGCCTTGTCTAAAGCGATAGACGACGGTCAGCGAAGGCCTTTGCACTTTTTACAGCAACTAAATGCGAGAGCGGCAATGTTTTCATCCGATGAGCCATTTTTTAATATCAACAGTTTTGCCGATCTTGATAACTGGAAAAATAAAAGCGTTTCTTTGGAGCGGCAGTTATGAGTTTGGTCTGGACAATTTCAGGGGCCGGTAGAAAGGTCGGTAAAACCGTGCTTGCCCAGGGGCTTGCAGAAGTCTTGCCAAACGCTGTCTATGCCAAGAGCGGTCATGGAAAACTTTCCGCTTCAAAGCATGGGAATTTTTTCACCGATCTACATCAGCTAAAAGATTTCATTGGAGATGCAAAGAATAAATTCGATCATATTGTTGTCGAGTCAAACGCTATTGCAAAGACCGATCTTCCGGATGTGACGATTTTCATCGATACTGCTCCTGCCAAATCGGATTTCAGAGACGATTGCGACGAGCTGAAAGATCGCGCAGATATTATCATCGCAAGGGAGATAGAACTTTCGGACTGCAAAACAATGTTGTCAGAAAAGCTTGGCGGCGATGAACTTGCAGATGAAGTTTTAACCTGTTTCATCGATCAGAAGAAATATTTATTCTCTCAGCCGTTGAAGGTTTGCTCGAAGATATGGTTTCAGGTTGGCAACCGGCGTATCTTCGGAAGGGGGCTTGCTAAGCTTCTTGAAAATATTGAAAGGACGGGCACACTTAGGCAGGCTGCCATTGATTCCGGTATGAGTTACCGTTATGCCTGGAAACTTATCCAGACCGCTCAAGATCGGCTTGGCAAAACATTAGTTAATAAACATCCCGGCGGGAAAAGCGGGGGCGGGTCTGCATTGTCACCGGCTGCGAGGAATATTCTCGATGTTTTTAACAGGCTAAATGAAATGGTCGCGGACTTCGCGGACAAAAACTTCCACACGCTTTATGAGGATGACAAATGATAAGTTCCAATGACATGATAACTCTTTCGCAGGCTTTTGCTATAACCGATGAGGTTATTAGCCCGCCGGAAATGGAAGTTGTGAAAGTAAATACCGTCGATGCTTTGGGCTGCTGTTTAGCGTCGGATCAATTTTCTAAGCTCGATCTGCCGGGCTTTAATAAATCCGCTATGGACGGATACGCTGTGCTGGAAGGTGACGACAGGGATAAGTATCAACTGCTGGAAACCGTCCCTGCCGGTTCTGCGCCTACGATGGATTTAAAACCGGGGACGACGACTAAAGTGATGACCGGTGCTCCTGTTCCTGTTGGCACCGGTAAAGTTATAATGGTAGAAAAGACTACTGAGGTTGATGGTGTTGTTAATATCAACGAGCCGGAGAGGAACCCTAACATCTGTTTGAAGGGTGAAGACGTCAAGGCGGGCGGTATTGTGTTAAAGGCTCCGGTTCGATTGAACTCACTTGCAATTGCAAACCTGATCTCTGCCGGACTTACGATCGTTCCGGTTTTTAGAAAGCTCAAAGTCTCGATCCTTGCTACCGGCGATGAGATCGTAGACGATCATGCCGATATTGCTGCCGGTAAGATCATGAACTCTAACGGGCCGATGCTTGAGTGCCTTTGCAAAAGCAACGGTTTTGAACTTATCGAAAATATTATCGTTGCCGATACGAAAGAGGCAACCGTAAACGCTTTGCAAAAGGCCGTTAGTAATTGCGATATCGTCATCATGTCCGGCGGAGTGTCGGTAGGGGATTTTGACTTTGTCGCCGATGCTATGGAGCAGTTACAGCTTAACATTCATTTTACCCGTGTGGCTGTTAAACCCGGCAAGCCGATAACTTTTGCAGGCAAAGGGCGGATGGCGGTGTTCGGTCTTCCGGGTAACCCGGTTTCGGTCTACTTGATGTTCCATCTGTTCGTTCTTCGGGTAGCGAGGCTTATGTATGGACTGGACGCTTGCGATAAATATTTACAGTTGCCTGTCGCGTACGATCTTAAACGAAAGAACGCAGAACGATTGGCGTTTGTTCCATGTAGGCTGAATTCCGATGGTACACTCAGCAAAATAGACTACCACGGTTCCGCTCATTTACAGGCTCTTCCATGTTCGGATGGGTTTTTTATAATACCGAAAGGGACGGGCAGTGTTCCGTCCGGTCAAAAACTTGATTTCCTGCCGTTGAAAGGGACGCTTTGATGCGTGACAGTTTTAATAGAAAGATAAGCTATCTGAGGATTTCAGTTACCGACCGCTGCAACCTGCGATGCCGTTACTGTATGCCCGCTGAGGGGCTAAAGCTTTTTTCTCACGATGATATTCTTTCGTTCGAGCAGATCGTCGAGTTTACACGTGTTGCCGTCGGGCTTGGCATAACGAAAATAAAGCTTACCGGCGGAGAACCCCTTGTCCGTCACGGCATAACCGATCTGGTTTCAATGCTTGCCGAGATTGACGGTATCGACGATCTTGGCATGACGACCAATGGTGTTTTACTTGAAGAATATGCAAGGCAGTTAGCCGAGGCCGGTTTGGGGCGTGTCAACGTCAGCCTGGATACTACAAACCCCGGCAGGTTTTCCATGCTTACACGCGGCGGTGACGTACAGAGAGTTTTCGACGGTATTGCCGCCGGTATTGACGCAGGGCTTACTCCTATAAAACTAAATTGCGTGGCAGGTTCTTTCACTTCGCAATCTGACATTGATTCTGTAAAAGAATTTGCCGATAAAAACAGACTTAGGTTTAGAGTGATCCGCCTTATGGATTTTGAGAATGGAAAATTCTCTGTCGTTGACGGCGGCACCGGCGGCGACTGCAAACAATGCAGCAGGCTTCGCCTTACAAGCAACGGGCTGGTTCGTCCATGCCTGTTTTCGGATATCGCATTTGACGTTAACGAACTTGGCAATGAAAAAGCCATTGTAAAGGCGATCGAATATAAACCGCAAACTGGCGGGCCCTGCTCGCATAAATGGATGCATTGCATTGGAGGATAATATGGAAAATTTTTCGCACGTAGACAATAACGGTAAAGCGTCGATGGTTGACGTAGGGGCAAAGACGCCTCAAAAACGCATCGCAACAGCGGCCGGGCAAATAGCTCTCTCTCCAAAAACCATTGAGCTTATAAAACAGAACCAGATCAAGAAGGGCGATGTGCTTACAGTTGCCCAGATCGCAGGGATCAACTCTGCCAAGCAAACGCCGCACCTTATACCGCTGTGCCATCCGCTGCTTTTGGAAAAAATAGACGTCCATCTCACTATCGAAAAGGATTTCGTTAAAGCGGTTGCTAAAGTTCATTGTACCGGAAAGACCGGCGTGGAGATGGAGGCGCTGACGGCGGTGTCGGTTGCGTTGCTGACGGTTTACGATATGTGCAAGGCTGTCGATAAGAATATGAAAATAACTCAAATAGAACTTCTTGAAAAGGTGAAAAAAGATGTCTGATAAAGGCGAAGTGGTCTCGGTTAATATCTCAACGGAAAAGGGAGCTATAAAAACCCCCGTAGATTCGGTTCGGTTAGACGCTAACGGTATTGTTGGCGATGCCCATGCGGGCCCGTGGCACAGGCAGGTAACGCTGCTTGCGGCTGAGGATATTGAAGCATTTTCCAAGAGCAATAATCGCGAGATTAAAGTTGGCGAATTTGCAGAGAATATTACCACTAAAGGCATCGACCTTTCAAATGTAGGCGTGCTTGACGAGTTTCAAATAGGCGGCGTTCGAATGCAAGTAACCCAGATCGGTAAAAAATGTCACGGCGGCGGCTGTGCTGTCTTTCAGCAGATTGGTAAATGCGTTATGCCGGACAAGGGCATCTTTTGCAAAGTTCTGCAAGGCGGGGCAATTCGTCCGTCAGAGACAATCGAGTTTATACCTTACAGCTTGAACATTCTTATTATAACTCTGTCCGATAGAGCTTTTGCAGGAGCGTACACAGATCGTTCGGGTCCGAAGGCAAAAGAGATACTAGAAGAATTCTTCGGCGACAAGAGGTGGCATGTAAGCATTGACGATCAACTCATGCCCGATGACCCGGGGCAGTTAAAAGCATCGCTTGCAGGCGCGATTGATTCAGGCATCGATGTCATCTTTACCCTTGGCGGAACCGGTATTGGCCCAAGGGACATCGCACCGGAAACCGTGACCGAGGTGTGCGAAAAACTTATTCCGGGTATCATGGAGAATATTCGCATTAAATACGGTTCTAAGAAGCCATCGGTCCTGCTCAGCAGATCAGTCGCCGGTGTCAACGGCAAAACTCAGCTTTACGCTTTGCCCGGCAGTGTTCGTGCGGTTACCGAATACCTCGACGAAATATTGAAAACTCTCGAACACAGTATATACATGATCCACGGACTGGACGTTCATTAAAGGGAACACCGAAGGTGTTTTTTCGTTCGCGTGTAAGGGTGGTAAATTATTGTACAAAAAAGATCAGGCCGCGCATCGACGCGAAGTTTTAAAGTGAAATGGTATGATATGGAACAGAAAAACGACAGGTCATTTGAAAGCGTCAAGATCACACGCTTATCAGCGGATAAACCGCCCGTTAATATGGACGACGATGTGGCTGTTGAAAAAGCGATAACCATCATGATCGACAAGGTCGGTTCCTTTACCGTTCTTGCTACTCCCGACGATATCGAGTCGCTTGCAGTTGGTTTTCTTTTTTCAGAAGGCATGATCGATTCTATCGACGATGTTGTCGATATT
>JAGLHQ010000067.1 GCA_023143375.1 Planctomycetota bacterium | reverse complement strand
CGGATAAGCATTAGTAGAAACATGATCGTCGCAAGTTCGTGCGGCATGTGCGGAGCAAGAAATATTGTTTCTTTGCTGGAGACTACACCGCAGGCAGAGGAGACTGTTGAGCTAACCCAAATACAGCTTAATGAAATTATAGATAACCTGCGTTCATCGCAGCAGGTTTTTAAAAAGACCGGGGCAACGCACGCCGCGGGCATCTTCGATAGTACGGGTGATATTTTCTCCTGGGCAGAAGACATCGGCAGACACAACGCACTCGATAAAGCCGTCGGAAATCGCCTTATCCAAAAACAACCGGCACAAAGCTGCGGCGTGGTCCTGTCCAGCAGGGCAAGCTTTGAAATGATCGCAAAATCAGCACGAGCAAACGCCGAGATCGTGATAGCGGTTTCGGCACCGTCATCACTTGCGATAGAAGCTGCGGACAAATGGAATATCACCCTCTGCGGCTTTGTACGCCCAGGGAAAGCCAATGTCTATACACACCGGCAGAGAATAAAGGGATTGGACGATGAATAAAAAATCGGGCGTGGTTGTAATTGTAATGTTTTTGATGATAACAGGTTGCGCCAAGAACGATCCTGCCAAAAAGGACCTTGTCATCTTTCATGCGGGCAGCCTTTCGGTTCCGTTGCGAGAGATTTCAGAGTTGTTCATGCGGCAAAACCCGGACGTAACGGTAAAAGCAGAGGCCGCGGGCAGCAGGGCATGTGCAAGAAAAATCTCCGAACTTGGTAAGCGGTGCGATATACTGGCTCTGGCCGATTATAAGATAGTTTCAAACCTGCTAATGCCGGAACATGCGGACTTTAACATACAGTTTGCAACCAACGAGCTGGTTGTCGCTTACACGGATGAATCATTGTTCCATGAAAAGATAAGCGCCGAAAACTGGCCCGAGATACTTATTGAAGACAAGGTTACGTTTGGCAGATCGGATCCTGACCTTGATCCGTGCGGCTATCGAACGCTTATGGTTTTTCAGCTTGCCGAAAAATATTATAATCAAAAGGGGCTTGCAGATGAGCTTGCCAATAAGTTTGGCGGGCGCTTTATTCGTCCAAAGGAAACCGGCCTGCTTGCTCTTGTCGAGTCCGGCCAGATCGATTATATGTTTATATATCGCTCCGTTGCCATCCAGCACGGCCTGAAGGTAATAACATTGCCCGATCAGATTAATTTAAAGTCAAAAGCGTTTGCCGATATTTATAAAACTGCAAAAGTAGAAGTGTCAGGCAAACAGCCCGGGCAAAAATTGATCAGGACCGGCGAGCCTATGGTGTATTCGGTCACTGTTCCTAAAAATTCGCCAAACCCGGAGATCGCTGCTAAGTGGATCGAGTTGTTGTTATCGCCGCAGGGCGTTTCGATCGTGGAAAACAACGGTCAGCCGTGCGTTAGTCCGCCGAATATCGAAGTGCCGAACAATTTGCCAGATGCCCTTAAAAGTTTGAGTAAGGATTGATAGTGTTGTTAGAAAAACAAAAAATCTCATGGTTCCATGCATCTCTTACCCTCTTAGGGTCGCTGGTGCTTTTGTTTATCGTAGCGCCATTGATAAGCATGTTTCTGGCGACCCCTGCCGAGGACATCGGTTCGGCGGCTGCGGATCCGGAGGTGCTTTCGTCGATAGCCCTTACTTTTAAGGCGGCTTTTTTCGCTACGATAGTTTCGGCTTTGGCAGGAGTTCCGCTTGCCTACCTGTTAGCTAGAAAGTGTTTCCCCGGCAGGTCGCTGGTTTTGGCGATAATAGATCTGCCCGTGATCATTCCGCATTCGGCGGCGGGGATAGCACTGTTCGGTTTGATCGGCAGGAACTCTTTGCTCGGCAGATTCTTTGACAACGGCCTTGTCGGAACGACTGCGGGCATTTCGATCGCAATGGCGTTTGTCTCGATACCGTTTTTGATCAACTCTGCCCGTAACGCTTTTCTTTCAGTCGATCCGAGACTTGAAAACGTCGCCCGCACTCTCGGGGCCTCGCCTGTTCGCGTATTCTTTACGATCTCGCTTCCGCTGGCGTTGAGGGGTATCGTTTCGGGGATGATCCTTATGTGGGCACGCGGCATCAGCGAGTTTGGTGCCGTTGTCATCATCGCATACCATCCGATGACAACGCCGGTGATGGTATTCCAGCGGTTTAACGACTTCGGCCTGAAATACGCAAGGTCTGTCGCGGTCCTGCTGATCGTTATTTGCGTCGCATTGTTCGTGGCCCTAAGATTGTTCTCTTGTCGTCTTAAACAGCAAGGGGACGCCAATGCTTAGCCTAAGATCGATCTCGAAAAAACTTGGCACTTTTGAAATGTCGGACATTTCCTTCGACATTGCACCGGGCCAGTATTGCATGCTGCTTGGTCCCTCCGGCGTCGGCAAAACAGTTCTCATCGAAACGATCGCAGGGCTTATAACGCCGGATTCAGGCTCGATCCTCTGGGAGCAAAAAGATATTACGCAGGCTGCTTCGGAAAAAAGAAACTTCGCGGTAGTTTACCAGGATTACTGCCTCTTCCCTCACCTTTCGGTAGCAGATAACATTGGCTATGGTCCCAAAACCGGAGGTGCTGACAAAAAAACTATTCAAACAAAACTTCGATCTATTGCACAAACTCTTGGCATTACAGAGTTGCTGGACAGAAAACCGTCAACTTTATCAGGCGGACAGCAGCAGCGCACAGCTCTGGCACGGGCACTTATTTGTGAGCCTAAGCTGCTTTTGCTCGACGAGCCGCTGGCTGCTCTCGATACGAAAACAAGGCTCGATCTCCGCAAACAGTTAAAGCAACTTGCAAAGGATCTCAATATTGGCGTTCTGCACGTAACGCACGATCCGCTTGAGGCGATCGCTCTTGGCGATGTTATCGTTGTGATGATCGACAGCAAAATAAAACAGATCGCCACGCCTAGAGAACTTTTCCGTACGCCGTCAGATTCTCAGGTTGCGGACTTTCTTGGGATGGACAATGTTTTCAAAGCGGATTTTGCCGGTGACGGTTTGGTTAAAGTAGGTGCGATTGATGTTTATGCCAGCGCAGCAGGCGACGCGACTTGTAATATATGGATAAAACCGGAAGAGATATTGCTTTCGTCCAAACCGTTTGACAGTAGTGCCAGAAACCAGTTTGAGACCTGCGTTGTTTCTGTCGAACACAAGGATCCGCTGATCGCAGTTAAACTTGGCATCGGCGATTTCGAGCTTACAGCGTTCGTAACGTACGGGTCTTTCGAGCATTTACAGATCGAAAAGGGATCAGCCGTTTATGCCACTTTCAAAAGCTCGGCGGTTCACTGCTTTTAGAGCACTTTAATATGTTCTGTTCTGTTTTATGCCGTCGAGAGGACAAGGCTGGCAAAGAAGAATACGCAGCAATATTGAAATATTGCAAGTAATTCTGATGCCGATAGCCGAAGCCACAACAGGCAAAAAGCGAGCACGAAAAATTAAATTGCTCTAATAGCTTTGTGCGAGAATCCTTTCTATTTGATCGAGTTCTTCGGCGCTGAATTCGAGATTGTCCAGTGCCGCAACATTTTGCTCGATCTGTTCGGCGGTGCTGGCTCCTATAAGTGCCGACGTGACACGCTTATCGCGAAGCACCCACGCCAGCGACATCTGAGCAAGGCTTTGCCCGCGTTCCTTCGCCATTTTGTTGAGGAATGCAGTCTTACGCAAAACATCTTCGGTAATCTGTCCCTTTTCTAAACAGCCGTGTTCCTTTGCCGCTCGTGAACCTTTTGGGATACCCTTTAGATATTTATCGGTCAGCAACCCCTGTTGGAGGGGGCAAAAAACGATAGATCCGACACCTTCGTCGTCCAGAACATCCAACAGCCCGTCTTCGACCCACCTGTCAAGCATCGAGTAGTTCGGTTGATGTATCAGGCACTTGCTTCCGAATTCTTTCAGCACAGCCAGCGCTTCTTTGGTTGGTTCGGCTCTGTAACTTGATATGCCGACGTACAACGCTTTGCCCTGTCTCAATATCTGGTCGAGTGCGCCCATTGTTTCTTCGATAGGTGTTTCAGGGTCAGGCCGATGCGAATAATAGATGTCTACATAATCCAGTTGCATGCGTTCGAGACTTTGGTCCAGGCTTGCGATCATATGTTTTTTCGATCCCCAGTCGCCGTAAGGTCCTTCCCACATTCCGTGGCCGGCTTTGGTGGAGATGATCAGTTCGTCACGGTAGGAACCGAGATCGTCTTTGAGGATTTTGGCGAAATTCCTTTCGGCACTCCCTGATGGCGGGCCATAGTTATTAGCAAGATCGAAATGAGTTATGCCAAGATCGAAGGCTCTGCGGGCCATTTTTTTGAAATTTGACATATCGTCAACATCGCCGAAGTTATGCCACAATCCAAGCGATATCGCCGGAAGTTTCAGCCCGCTTTTGCCGCAGCGGTTATATGTCATTTTTTCATACCTGTTTTCTGCCGCTTTGTAACTCATCTTGCTGTCTTTCTTTTTAAAAATAGTAGCTTTTGTATGCTCATCTGTACCTAAATACTGTCGTTAGCTCCCATTTTAGTCTTTTTTTCAGCTTTGCAAAGCAAAAACACACGTAGTATGGGGATTTTTGGAGCTTACTTTGATTTTTCAAGGTTTTTAATTAAATGGCTTGATTTTTGTTTCTCAAATCAATAGTATGTTCCCTTCCAGAAGGGCGGTTAGCTCAGTTGGCTAGAGCGCCTGCTCGACACGCAGGAGGCCGTAGGTTCAAGTCCTATACCGCCCACTTGTTTAAGCCTTTGCAAACACTGAAGTTGCAAGGGCTTATTTTTTTGCACATTCATTGGGCTTTACGCCTATACCAATGCTACCTAAGCAACTGAAAAAAAGCACAAATATAGTAAATGCAGCCTTATCTGTGGTTTTATTATGCCGATACAGTAATGCTGATTGTAGCGATTGTACGGGCGTGGGAGAAAATGGTTGAAGATATTGAAATTTCGGTTAAAATCGGCCTTATGGGTTTGTATGTCGGCCCCGGAGGCGGAAATGGAACTCTGGCTTTTATATTGAGGGATCGAATTGAGATACCGCTTTAGTCCTATAACGGTTTGTTTGGTTGTTATGGCCACTTTTTGCGGGTTGGCGTGCGCTGACATTGCAAGTGCGGTTGGCGGGTTTGTTTCGCCTGGTGGGGCAGAAGATAACGCCGCACGCGAGCTTAGGATATATAAGGACACGCTGCTGCATGGTGTCAGCGAGCAGATACAGACCGATACCGTGATAACTTTGCTTGTTCGCGGTGACCGTGAATCCAAGGCGATACTTATCGAAGCACTGGTTTCCAGGGACAATGTCAATGCAAGGCGTGCAGTTTGCCGGGGGCTTATCCAGAGCGTTGCGTTGGGCGATACGATCGGGAGCCGAAAAGAATTCCTCGAACCGTTGATCGGATTGCTTGTCGATACCGAAGGTGTTGACGCTAAACTTGCTGCCGAGGCATTGCTTGTTTTTAAGTATCGCGATCTTCGCCAAAAGCTTACACGCCTTGTCAAAACCAGCGAACTTGACCGACGTATCCGCCTTAATGTGGTTTATGCCTTGCAGCTTCGGTCTGACCCGGATGCGATCTCTGATATTATCAATCTTATCGACGATCCTGACGGTGAAATATCGCAGGCGGCGGAAAAGGCATTGCAGGAGGCTTTTGGTATTCCGATCGGAGCCGATAAGCAGGTTTGGCGACAGATATTAAAGGACCTCCAGCAAAAGAGCCCTAATGAGATCCGACGTGATCGGCTTTTGCAGCAGGAGCGAAGGGTGCGGTCCCTGCAGGCTCAACGCGATACATGGCGGAACCTTTATCTGGGTTCGCTCGATAATGAATATGAAAGTGCCGATGAAAGTGCCAGGGGGAAATTTTTGACGGATAAAATTTCGAGCGGGTATACCGAGGTTAAGCTTTGGGCACTTGATAAGACATCTAATACTTCCAGCGGTACGGTGCTTCCGGAAGATTTCAGGCCTAAGCTGCTTGGCTTGATATCGGACGCCGACAGGAGTGTTCGCCTTGAAACGGTCAAGGTGCTTTCAAAGATGAGCGAGCTTAATCCCGCCGAACAACTTCTGGCTCAGTTTAAGGTCGAAGAACCCGGCGCGGTTCGTCTTGTGATGCTGGAGACGCTTGGTGAGGCATGTTACTATGCGTTCTCGCCGGGGTCCAATATTACGCTTGATGTTGCGGTTAAGGATGAGACGCTTGAATTTGCCAAATTCTATATGGGAAGCGACGATCCTCAAGAGGCGCGAGTAGGAGCCGAGGTTTTGCGTAAACTTCTGGAACTTAACGGACTTAAAAAGGTTCGGGTTGAGAATTACCTTAAGCTGATCCTTAAACGTTATGATAAGGCCAGACTGGCAAACTCCGATCTGCGGTACGATCTGCTGAGCGTTATGGCCAGGCTCTGCAGCCAGGCGGGCTCTTTCGAGGAAAGGGCGGAGATAATATTTAAGAAGTCGTTTGTGGAAGGACTTGACGATGTTGACAGTGCCCATGTGCGCGAAGCGTCGGCGATAGGCCTAAGCAATATTAACAAAGCAGAAGCCTTTCGGATGCTGAAGGAAAAAGGGCTTGGCACAGATGAAAACGAAACGGTTCGGATGTATGTGATAGAGCTTGCAGCCGAGACGGGCAAGGCAGGGGACATTGGATGGCTTTCCGAAAAGCCTGGGTTTAACGGCGAGGGAGAGGCTGCTTATAAATCGATCGTGGAAATTCTTCGGCGGCAAAATGCAGGTGTTGTCGAGGACTGGGCACGGAAGTTTGCTGCCGGCGACAGGAGCACCGAGCAGGTGACAGAGCTTTATGAG
This sequence comes from Planctomycetota bacterium, assembly GCA_023143375.1. Classification (GTDB taxonomy): domain Bacteria; phylum Planctomycetota; class Phycisphaerae; order Sedimentisphaerales; family Anaerohalosphaeraceae; genus JAFGKL01. Next base: position 582 of record JAGLHQ010000067.1, on the reverse strand, counting down.
ATAGCGTTGAGAAAGGCCCAAGGGCCGAAGGATGCGACGATCCGGTCGAATGCACGTCGGTATCTGCTGGACGTTTATCTGAAAGATAACCCGGAAAAGGCAGTGCAGATCGTAGCGGATGCTTTGAAGGAGAGCGATGCTGCGGTGCAGGAGCCGTTATTCGTTACCTTGACGGCGTATCTTGATTCTAAGAATGTCGAGCAGGCAGCTAAACTGACGCTGCTTGAGAGCCTGAGCAATATCGAGATCACGGATAGGCCCGGCTGGGCGGCGATGCTTGAGGGATGGAAAAAGCAGTATGCACCAAAGCCTGAGATCGTTCCTGAACCAACGCCCGAACCGGCAAAGAACGTGGATTAGCGGGTTGTTTCCGACATAAGCGTATATGTGTATTTTTCCACAATCTTAACTGCCAACGATACAGTATCATATTTTGAAAGAGCAACTTTATTCTATTCAATTTTGCTTGCTTTGTGTTTTTGGTTCTCCTTATTAACTGCGTGGAGTCCGGCTGGGCCGGGCTAATCAGCAGATACTTCGCCTCCACTTTGTTCCGCTCAGGACGACACTTTCAGTGTCGAA
>JAGLHQ010000066.1 GCA_023143375.1 Planctomycetota bacterium | reverse complement strand
TTTTCAAGCCCTTCGCCTCTTGGACGTACCTTGCCGGTAGCTGCAATGACCCATTCATCACGCAGTTGCCTTGCGGTTTTGTGCATCTCAGGATTGGCCTGCTGGTCAAAAACGAGCTGTGTAAGACCCTCTCTGTCCCTTAAATCGATAAAAACGAGGTTTCCGTGATCGCGATATGAATTAACCCAACCTGAAAGGGTTACGGTTTGGCCGACATTATCTAACCTCAATTCGTTGCAGTTATGCGTTCTTTTTAGCATTTTCAACTCTCTTAAAACAAAATTATCTTTATCCAAGCCAAGCAGGATAGCCTAACGGCCCCCATAAGTCAATAGAGTACCAGAAATTAAGAAAACCGTTAGGTCAAAAAAAAGGCGCCAGATATATAACCTGAGCGCCTCATGCAAATCAGTTTTCAATGTTCGTTTTTTTAGATAAGCTGGTCGATCTCGGCAGTAATATCCTTTTTTGTAGTCAACCCAACCCACCTTTTCTCGATCTGGCCTTTATTAAAGAGAATGACTGTCGGAATAGCATTGATAGCGTACTCAACGGCTGCTTCTCTATGGTCGTCGGTGTTTACCTTGCAAATCTTCGCCTTTTCGCCGTATTCTCCGGCAATTTCTTCTACGATGGGAGCTATCATCTTGCACGGCCCGCACCATGGCGCCCAAAAATCGACGAGAACCGGAACGTCGGAAGAGCTAACGGTTTCGTCAAAAGTCGCATCTGTAAGTTCTATTACGTTTTCAGCCATTTTTTCCCTTTCTTAGCGGCTTGCCAAAAGACTTTTTGCCTGATCAACAAACCACAAGAATTTTAATTAGATATAACTTTGATGTCAAATACAAAATATTAAGTTATGATAAATATAACAAAAAAACCGTACCGGTTGTAAACGATCTAATTAGCGTTGTCGTTTGTTTCGTTTTTTGCAGCGACATCTTCAATGTTAGTTGGCAGCGGTTTTGAAACAGCGGGCATCTCTTTTATCGGTATCTGCGTTTTCGGCAAAATCGGCTGTGGTGCTTCGACGGCTTGTGTCTGCTCTGGATCGATGTCCTGCGTCAACTCATCTTCTTCCTGCAACTGGTCAGCATAGATGATGTTGTGTACGGCTTGCTCGGCGGGCGTTTGTGTTAGCGAACTTACCATTATCGGTTCTGCAGGTGCGGACTGCTCTACCCATACAAGGTGGTAGCGAATAAGCTCAAGCATGGCAAGGAAGAGGCCGACCATGATGAACCTGTTTCCTCTGTCCTTGAATATCTCATGGAACGACATTGCGCCTTCTGTTTGCAAGCGATGGAGTATCTCGATCTGGTAAAGGTCTATCGGCGTATCATCGGTAATGTGGTCAAAGCTTGCCATGCGTCCGGTAGCCTGCATGATCGAATCGAAAGCTTCAAGCAAGGTCCACACGCTAACCTGATCGAGGTCAAGTTCGGGCTCGTCGGACTTTTTAAGACCGGCGATAATCGAATCGGGACGCGTGAATCTGTCCTTTCGGTGCTCTGCGGAATCTGCAAGTAAGTTCGCAGCGTCCTTTATTTTTTTGTATTCGAGTAGCTGGCGGACAAGCTCTGAACGCGGGTCGATGGCTTGGCCCTGCTCAATGTCCTCTGCATCAACGCTTGGCAGGAGCATTGCGGATTTTATTTCCATCAACGTCGCTGCCATTACGAGGAAATCACCTGCAAGGTCGATGTCAAACATCTTAAGCATCTCGATATATTGGATGTACTGCTCTGTGACACGTGCTATGGGGATGTCGTATATCTCGACCTCGTCTTTTCTTACGAGGTGAAGGAGCAGGTCAAGCGGGCCTGCGAATACTTCAAGGTCAACACGGTATTGCGACATTAGTTGGTGTCCTCCTGGTGATCTGTCGAGATGTTATCAAGTTCGAGTATCTGCATTGCTTTTTCCAGGTCCTTTTGAAAGACCTGTATTTGAACATTCTGCATCCCGCTAAAAGGATATAGGCCGTGGATGTTCTGGCCGGTGATCGTTGCCTTTACGCCCTCTGCCTGGAGGTTGTCTTTAAGTATCTGCGCCTCAAATTGGTCGTGGTACTGCGCAATGGTTACAAGTTTATCATCCATTTTATACTCCTAATCCGGCTGCCTTGCGAACCTTTTCGAGGGTTTCTGCTGCGACCGCGGAAGCCCTTTGTGCACCGTCTTTTAGCACTTCTTTTACGAAATCTACATTGTTTTGCAACTCTTGTCTTTTATCTCTATATGGTTTGAAATAATCGATCATCAATTCTACTACTCGTTTTTTTACGGTTCCGTATCCCGTCCCGCCGTTGCGGTATTTGTCATTCCATTCTGAAAGTTCATCGGGTGAAGCGACGAGTTTTAGCAACGCGAAAATATTACATTTGTCCGGATCCTTTGGGTCCTCGACGGGAGTTGAGTCCGTAACGATGCGCATGATCTTCTTTTTGATCTGTTTTTCGGGCTCAAAGATTTCTATCGTGTTGTCATAGCTTTTTGACATTTTTCTGCCGTCGATGCCGGGTACTACTGCTACTGATTCGAGTATGCTTTCTTTGGGTATTGTAAGTATCTCGCCGTAGGTGGCGTTAAATTTCATTGCAATATCGCGTGTGACCTCAATGTGCTGTTTTTGATCGGCGCCTACGGGGACCAGATCGCTATTGAAAATCAGAATGTCAGCGGCTTGCAGAACCGGGTATGCGAAGAGGCCGTGGTTGGGTGAGAGACCCTGTGCGATCTTGTCTTTGTATGAAGTGCATCTTTGCAGAAGTCCCATGGGGGTAAGGCATGAGAGAACCCATGCAAACTCTACTACCTCGTGGACGTCTGACTGACGCCAGAAGACGGTTTTGTCGGTATCGAGGCCAAGGGCGAGGTAGTCCATTGCCACTTCCAGCGAGTTTTGCCTTAACTCGTCAGGGTCGGGGTTGGAAGTGAGGGCGTGGTAGTCGGCAATGAAATAGAAACCTTCGTTTTCGGCCTGCAATGACAGATGCTGGCGCATTGCACCGAAGTAGTTGCCGATATGTAACTTACCGGTCGGCTGAATTCCAGAGAGTATTCTCAAAGCTTGCTCCTTCTGACCCAAAATTGTTAAAAGTACTACAACACCGGAAGATAACGATTTTCGGTTGAAAAGTCAAGTAAATGCTATGTTTTTCATTCATTCTCACAGGTTTTTGGCCGATATGAGCTACGGCGAGTACCTTGACCTGCTTATCCCTACTGCCGTAAACGTAAACCAGTCAACAAATTACTAAGGCAATATAGTGAATAGATTAAAAAACTCAAAAACGGACATTCCTCCGAATGAACAAAGCATAGAATCGATATTTACGGTATGTATCCAGAACGAGATGCGAGTTTGCAGCATCTATAAACAATTTGCGGTTTTTTTTGCAAATGAACCTCAAATCCGCTGTTTCTGGGCGGAATTGGCTGGAGAAGAAAAGCTGCACGCCAAAATATTACGAGATATCCAAAAAGCTATCTCCAGTGAGCATCTTTGTGAATTGCCCAATAACCATCTTTTTCAAGACATCCAGATGGCTACGATTTTCTTGGACAAATGTCATCCGGAAACAGTCAGGACGCTTGATGATGCTTATGAGATGGCTCATGAAATAGAATTTTCTGAAATTAACCCCATCTTTAAGCTTCTGGCTTGCAGCTTTATTCAAAAAGAAACGCGGAAAAAAACTCTTATCGCACAATTGAGCAACCATCAAAATAAGCTTTCCAAGTTTACAAATACCTTTGGCGATAAGAACTTTAGAAAAGAGATCATTGCCAAACACCCTTAGCAGGATGACAAACTTGTGATCTGTTGGCTGACCAAGCATAACAGATGACTATGAAATCGTGCGGATATCCTGCATAACAGCACTGACAAACAAAGTTCGGCTGTGATCCTGATGCCGATCGTGGTTTGATGCCCGCATCCTTTGCCTTGAAAAAAGTATTTGAGGCACAAACTACCATCCGGGGGCAAAATGCTTACGCTACAAGCACTTTTAATCTAACGCTATCGATCAGTAATTGACGATAAAAGTGCATAAAGTCGATGTTTTAAAATAAAATATGACCCTACAGTGCCCGGCATATCCGCGATTGTCCTATTTATTCACAAAATATCAAAAATACGTAATTTTTAGTTGATATTCGGACGGGGATTGATAAGTTATAGGCTGTGTTTACCCTACCATCATTTTTTTGGGGAAAAGGGGTCCAACAATCATTTACTCTTGAAAGGGAACGGTGTATTAACATGGCAGACGATAAGAAAGGCATGCAATCACTACAGTCGGAGGGGCGTACATTTCCGCCACCAGCAAACATTCAATCTAACGCTCACATCAACGATGAAGCAGAGTACCAAAAGATGTGGGAACAATCGATCACCGATCCGGACGGTTTCTGGCTTGATCAGGCAAAGACACTGACGTGGTCGAAAGAGCCTAGCAAGAGTCTTGAGTACACCTGGGACACCAAGGCCCGTAAGATCGAGCACACCTGGTTCAAAGATGGCGAACTGAACGTATCTTACAACTGTCTTGACAGACATCTTGGCACACCTGTCGCCAAGAAGACGGCGATCCTTTGGCAGGGTGAAGCCGAAGACGCTGTTAAGAAATACACCTACGAAGAGCTTCATAAGGAAGTTTGCAAATTCGCAAACGTTATGAAAGCCAAGGGCATCAAAAAAGGCGATCGCGTAGCTATCTATATGCCTATGGTCCCTGAGCTTTCAATCGTAATGCTGTCGTGCACACGTATCGGAGCGATCCACTCGATCATCTTCGGCGGATTCAGCGCTGACGCGATCAAGGGTCGTGTAAACGATAGTGACTGTAAGATGCTTATCACCTCCAATGTTTCGCTTCGTGCGGGCAAACATATTCACCTTAAGAACATCGCAGACGAAGCTCTTGAGGAATGTCCTACGATCGAAAATGTTATCGTTGTCGAAGTTAACGACGAGCCCTGCGAGATGAAGCCTGATCGCGATCACTGGTATCATGACGAAATGGCAAACGCCAGCGAAGATTGCCCGGCTGAGCCAATGAATGCCGAGGA
>JAGLHQ010000065.1 GCA_023143375.1 Planctomycetota bacterium | reverse complement strand
TGGGTAACCGGTCACAGCTATATCGTATACGGTCCGCTGGCTAACGGTGCAACTTCGCTGATGTTCGAAGGGGTACCTACATTCCCAGACGCCGGAAGGTTCTGGCAGATATGCGATAAGTTCGGCGTAACAGTATTCTACACGGCACCTACGGCGATTCGTGCTTTGATGCGACTCGGCGACGAGTGGCCTGCTAAGTACAAACTTGACAGCCTCCGTATCCTGGGTAGTGTAGGCGAGCCTATCAACCCTGAGGCATGGATGTGGTATTATGAGAAGATCGGCAGGAGCAAGTGCCCGATCGTCGATACCTGGTGGCAGACGGAGACTGGCGGATTTATGATCACGCCGTTGCCGGGTGCCCATACGCTTAAGCCTGGTAGTGCCGGCAGACCTTTCCTTGGTGTTGACGCAGCAGTGCTTCGCGACGATGCCTCCGAGTGTGACAGGAACGAGGGCGGTAAGCTTATTATCCGCAAACCCTGGCCCGGTATGATGCGAACGATGTGGGGCGATCATGACCGCTTCATCGATACATACTTTACAATGTATGACGATATTTACTTCGCAGGCGACGGTTGTCGTATCGATAATGACGGCGACTACTGGCTGATGGGCCGAATCGACGACGTAGTAAATGTTTCCGGACACCGTATCGGAACCGCAGAAGTCGAGAGCGCACTGGTTAGCCATCCTAAGGTTGCAGAGGCCGCGGTTACACCTGTACCGCATGATATTAAAGGTCAGGGACTTTACGCTTATGTAACACCAATTAGCGGCGTTGAAGAAACCGATGAGTTTGCAAAGGAACTGATCAAGCACGTACGAAAGGAGATCGGCCCAATCGCAACACCTGAGGCGATCCAGTTCGCAAAGGCACTTCCTAAGACCCGTTCGGGCAAGATCATGCGTCGTATCCTTCGCAAGATCGCCGAGCAAGACACGGGTAACCTCGGCGACATTTCAACACTTGCCGATCCAAGCGTAGTAGAAGATCTAATCAAGGGCAGAGGTTAATATTTTATAGTTAACCTGGCTTTAAAGAATATCGGCCGGACGTGTGGTTACATGCGTCCGGCCAAATTTTATTTAATGAAGGAAGGATTATAATGAACGAAGAACTTAATTTGACAGGAGCAGATCAAGTTAATCACGGCTGGAGTGTGACATTCGCCGGGCTTGGTATTAACCTTGCACTTGGGATTCTTTACACATGGTCGGTTATCGCCGGCGGCATCCCTGATGCATGGGGTTGGGATCAGGCCGACAAATCATGGCCGTACTCGGTTGCATGCCTGGTATTTTGCCTGATCATGGTCCCTGCAGGAAGAATGCAGGACAAACTAAGCCCTAAACTCGTAGCTGCTATCGGCGGTGTTCTGGTTGGTCTTGGTTTTATCGTGGCAAGCTTTACGACTTCTCTGTTCGGGTTTATCCTGGCTTTTGGAGTTCTGGCTGGTGCCGGTATCGGTTTCGGATACGCATCTGCAACTCCCCCATCAGTTAAGTGGTTCCCCCCGGCCAAGACCGGTATGATCGCAGGACTTGTAGTATCCGGTTTTGGATTAGCAAGCATTTACGCAGCACCTCTGGCAAAATGGCTGATGGTCGAATTCGGATTTCAGAACATGCTTTTGATACTTGGAATCGCATTTCTTGTAATTATCACGGGTGTTAAGCCTCTTGCGATGCTGTTTTGGAACGGACTTTCCAGCATTCTTAAGGCACCGCCTGAAGGTTATGTTCCGCAGGCAGTTGAGAAGAAAAAAGTCGAAATCGTTCATGACAACGAAAACCTCGGACCTATCGAAATGCTGAAAACCGTACAGTTCTGGATGATCTGGTTTATGTACGCTTGCGGTGCAGGCGCCGGGCTTATGATCATATCTGTCGCTAAAAAAATCGTCAAAGCACAGGTCGACAGTGAAACGCTTGCTATCGCAGCAGTAGTCGGCCTTGCGATCGGTAACGGCGGCGGTCGAATTATTGCTGGAATGCTCTCCGACAAACTCGGACGCAAACTGACCCTGTTCATGTTCCTCGTCTGCCAGGCAGTACTTATCATGCTGCTTACGCTTGCAAAAGAAGGAAGTGTATTAGCAACAGCACCGGCATTGATAACGATCACTGCACTTATCGGTGCTAATTACGGTTCAAATCTGGCACTGTTCCCGTCTATCACAAAAGATTTCTTCGGCTTAAAGAACTTTGGCACGAACTACGGGCTGGTCTTTACCGCATGGGGAATTGGCGGTTTCATGCTGGCAAAGCTGGCAGGAGCTATGTATGTAAAGACGCAGTCTTTCAACTTTGCATATTATACCGCATCAGGTTTGCTTGTTGCTGCGGCAATTATGGTTTGGTTCTTAAGGCCACCGAAGCATCATGCTGTCGAAGAGACACCAGAGGTATAGTATAATTTTTCGATCTATAACGGCATCTGTGACGAAAGTTGCAGGTGCCGTTTTTTATGCGCGGGAGGCATCGGCTGTTAACAAGCCGTTTTATATTCCGTGGATTTTGAAGATGTTCTTTTTGACCTGCTTTATGATTTCGTCGATGATCGGCTCTATCGTCTGGATGACTTCAGGTTCTACGGTTATTGGTGTGTCCCTTAGACCGCCCTGCCACTCGGTGTTTTCGAGCATTACTCCGCCTAAGCCCAAAGTTTCGTGTTCCATGGTGTCGTCCCCGCAAAGAGCGGCCCAGCAAAGCGCCCATGCCCTTACGGTGGCCTCTACGTTATAACCTCCGCCGCCAACAGCAAGGATAGGTAAGTCAAACTTCAGCAGTCTTTCGATAACGTCGGCGTATGTGTTGTTGGTTAGATTTAAGTTGGCAAGCGGATCGCCAGCAAGAGCGTCTGCGCCAATTTCGACGACGAAACAGTCCGGCTTGTAAAACTCAATTAGAGGCAGAACGATGCTATCGACCGCTTTTAGATAAGTCTCATCGTAAGTACCGGGCGGTAAGGGCACGTTTACGCTGTAACCTTTACCGTCGCCTGCGCCTACGTCTTTCGGGAAACCAGTCCCGGGAAAAAGGGTTTGTCCCGACTGGTGCAGTGAGATGGTCATCACATCGTTTCTTGTACAAAATGCGTTCTGTACTCCGTCGCCGTGGTGGACATCTACGTCGAGGTAGAGGACTCTTTTGCCTGCGTCTGTTAGCTCCATACAGCCTAAGACGACATCGTTTACATAGCAAAAGCCCGACGCGTAGTCTTCGCCTGCGTGATGGAATCCGCCGGACGGGTTGAAGGCGATCTTCGCCTTTCCTTCGTTAATCAGCCTGGCAGCTGTGATCGTTGCACCCGCTGTCCATAACGCATGATCCAAAACTCCCTTAAAAGCCGGACAGTCACCGGTTCCAAGACCGAAGTGCAAAAAATGTTCTTCGTAATTGCCGCAACTGACCTGCTCCAGGCTGTCGATGTATTCTTTGCCATGATATTTCATCAGGCCGGCTTTGTCTGTTGGAATGGGTGCTACAATTTCGCGATCCGGGCCGGTAAGAAGCGACATTGATTTTAGGATTTTTTTGGTCTCAGCCCCGCGATGAGTCTTAAACGGACAAGTCGGAGGATACGAAAACTGTTCCATTTCCTCCGAATATATAAATTTTTTCTCTTTGTCCGCCAAGTCGGCCCCTGCTAGTCTTTATCCAAATCATAAGTTATCGTATGGGCATCGCCATCAAACTCCGTCCTTACCTGGTATCCGGAGTTGTAGAACAGATTAAGCATAGCTTTGTTGTTTGGCAATACCGTTGCATAAAAAGTTTTTACTCCTCTTTTTTTTGCAATATCTGTGATGTAATCGAGCAATACCGTCCCCATGCCCTTGTCCTGCCATACGTCCTGAACGATGAAGGCGACCTCTGCAAGCATGATCTTTGGATCGAGAAAGTATTGTGCGATTGCAACGATCTGGTCCCCGGATGGCCCCGGTACAACGCCTACGATGGCCAGGTCCTGCTTATAGTCAATATTCGTCAGCTTTTGCACGTCCTTATGCGGGAAAGTCTGGGTGTATGTAAAATATCTTTTCTGGACGGATGAACTGCTAAGCGAGTAAAGCATCTCGGAAAGCGCCGCTTCATCGGTCGGCTTTACCGGACGGAAAAATATCTCTGTCCCGTCGCGAAGAGTATCATACTTTTCCAAATCTTCCGGATAACTGATCTGATCCCATGTAAGCTCGATCTGGTCTGACTGAAGGTAGTTTTGTACCTTTGCGGCCTGGATCAATTCTTTTCTAAATTTCGGATGGGCGATGTTTATCAGTGAAAGCACCCTTTCGCGAATGCTTTTTCCGTGCAGATATGCGATACCGTATTCTGTAACTACATAATGAACATCGCCTCTTGAAGTGACGACGCCGGTACCTTCGGCAAGTTTGGATACGATCCTGGATATTGCCCCGTCCTTTGCCGTCGATGGCATTGCGATGATCGGTTTGCCTCCACGTGACCGAGCAGAGCCTCTAATAAAATCTACCTGACCTCCTATTCCGCTGTAAAATTGGTACCCAAGCGAATCGGCACATACCTGTCCTGTAAGATCGATCTCAAGTCCTACGTTGATCGCTACCATCTTGTCGTGCTGGGCAATAATGAACGGGTCGTTAACATATTCGGTGGGTTGGAAATCAAAGAAAGGGTTGTTGTCTATATAATCGTAAAGTTTTTGCGAACCCATCGCAAAGCTTGCTACGATCTTTCCATTGTTGATGGTTTTTTTTGAACAGGTAACGGCACCGCATTCGATCAGTTCTATGATCCAGTCGCCGAACATTTCAGTATGGATTCCAAGTTCCTTTTTTTCGTGAAGAAACTCTGCCATCGCCTGCGGTATCCGTCCGATGCCGCACTCGATAGTGCTGCCGTTCTCGACAAGGCGCGCGAGATTTTGCCCGATCTTGCGAAGATCGTCATCCAGTAGCGGCGGGTCAACGGTTATCATTTCCTCGTTAAAGGGAACGAGCATATCTATCGAATTTACGTGAATGAAGCTGCTGCCCAAAGTACGGGGCATATTCTCGTTGACCTGGGCGATAACATATTTTGCATTGGCAGCGGCTGACCTTACAATATCGACCGATACTCCGAGGCTGCACAGCCCGTTAACATCGGGCGGAGTAACCGAGATGAGCGCAACATCTATCGGCATTCTTCCGGTCTCAAACTCGTGCGGGATATCCGAAAGAAAGATCGGTGTATAATCGCCAATGCCGCTATTAACGGCATCTCTTACATTATCAGCGATGAACAGACTGTTCATCTTGAACTTGTCACGATACTTTTCAGATGCATACGGAGCAGACCCCATTGTTAAAAGGTGGATGATGTGCGCATCATAGATGTGGTCGGAATGGCTGACCATATAGTTTACAAGGTGCTGCGGCTGAGCACATCCGGTACCGATAAAGATGGTGTCGCCGGGCTCTATCAACTTTATAGCCTCGGCAACGTTTCCGACAAGATGGGAGTTTTTCTTTTTCCAGTCAAATTCATTCTTATTCATTGAGATTATACCTTTTCAACACTTATCCTTGCATCGACGGCAATTGGTGTTACCCCTTCGTGGCCGACGACGTATGGGTTAATATCCAGTTCCTGTATCTGCGGGAACTCTGTTACCAGTTGGCTAAGCCGCTGGAGGCCCTCTGCGATAATGTCGATGTCAACGCCCTTTTCGCCGCGAACGCCTGTTAGCATTCTGTATGTACGGGTGTTTACGAGCATCTGCTTTGCCTCGTCCTGAGTTATCGGTGCAAGATGGAACGAAACGTCTTTTAGAACTTCGACCATAGTCCCGCCCATACCGAACATCATAAGCGGCCCAAACTGCGGATCGCGATTCATACCGAATATAACTTCCTTGCCGGATGCACACATCTCCTGAACGAGAACACCGAGTATCTCAGCTTCCGGTTCTTTTTTCGGAATTCGATACATCATCAGATCGAAAGCGTCCATGACTTCTTTTGCGCTGCCCAAGCCTATCTTGACGCCGCCTACATCGGATTTATGCGATATATCGGGCGACCATATTTTTAGCACAACCGGGAATCCAAGCTGCTGTGCGATGTTTGCGGCTTGCTCTGCGGTTGTGGCGATAGATCCTTTTGGCGTGACAAATCCGTAGGCTTCGAGTATCTCTTTTGACTCTGTCTCACCGACCTCACGAAGGCCGGCTCGCAAGTGCCGCTCGATAATGTTCTCGACCTTTCTTCTGTTAACGCTGAAGAGCTTTACGATACGCTTTGGTCTCGAACGCCACCTTACATATTCCGACATCGCCTTTATCGTTCCGACGGCGCTTTCGGGCGAATCGTACTGAGGTATGTTTGCCTGCCTTAATATCTTAACTCCGTTGGCAACTTTGCCTGCCCCTAAGAAACATGCGAAGATCGGCTTTTTCGGTTTTAGTTTCGATATCTTTGCGATAGCTTCCGCAGTTTCCGGTGTCTCGGTCATGGCCTGCGGAGTGAGCAGGATAAGAATGCTATCTACGTTAGGATCGTCCATTACTACGTCGATGGCGAATTCATATCTGTCCGCCAATGCATCGCCGAGTACATCGATGGGATTGTTAACGTTGGCGGCTGTGGGAAGGTTTTCTTTAAGCTTGTTTATTGTTTTGTCGGCGAGTTTTGCAAAAGTAAGCCCCTGCTGCTCGATCGCATCGGCAGCCATGATTCCCGGGCCGCCTGCGTTGGTTATTACAGCGACCGAGGAGCCCTCTGGAAGCGGCTGACCTGCGAAAGCCTGCGCGTGATCGAACTGTTCCTTGATCGAAGCACATCTAATGATGCCTGCCCGCTCAAAGATACATTCATAAGCTGTGTCGCTGCCTGCCAGGCTGCCGGTATGGCTCGACGCTGCCTGTGCGCCTGCACCGGTCGAGCCTGACTTCATAAGCAGGATCGGTTTTTGCTGAGATATCCGCTCGGCTTGTGTTACAAACGCAGCGCCGTCGGTAATGCTTTCGAGGTAGCCTGCGATGACTTTGGTCTGCGAATCCAGCCCAAAAGACTTTATAAGGTCAAGCTCGTCAACGTCGCATTTGTTGCCGATGCTTACAAGCCTGCTAAATCCAATGCCGTTTGAGTTTGCCATGTCCAGTATCGCAGCAAGAAGTGCGCCTGACTGCGATAGGTATCCCGTAGCGCCCTTTATCGGCAGGTCTCCGCCGAAACAGGCGTTGATCCTATTTGTTGTTTCGATAAGGCCAAGACAGTTAGGGCCAATTACCCTGATACCGGCTCGCCTTGCTATGCTGACAACTTCCTTCTCAAGAGCCAGACCTTCCGGGCCAACTTCCTTGAAGCCTGCGGTTATGATGACAACTGCCTTTACACCAAGTTTTGCGCAATCGTTCATCACCGCGGGAACGAACTTGGAAGGAATGACAATTATTACAAGATCTGGCGACGAGCCAATAGAATCCAGGTCCCGATAGCATTTTAGGCCCTCAACCGTATCGGCCTTGGGGTTTACAGGAAAAATGTCCCCTGCAAACTCGGCATCGACCATGTTCTTTAGTATTTCGTAGCCAACCTTGCCCTTTTCACGCGATGCACCTACAACAGCGATAGACTTCGGATCGAAAAACAACCCTAAACTCATTGCAACCCCCTGCAAAAAATGTCACTTAAAAGCCCCCCTGAACGGATAACCTATTTATATCCATGGAATTCCGACAAGTAAAGCTTTTTGTTCCTAATTAACAGTTAATTCTTTACAAAAGGGCCTCGAATCTATATCATGTTTAGCCTTGCCGATGTGGCTCAACGGTAGAGCACAGCTTTCGTAAAGCTGGGGTTGAGGGTTCGATTCCCTCCATCGGCTTTGTGGGTACGGACGAAAAATACAATCAGCTCATAAAGTCTATCAAATCTCTGGGCAAAGTAGTAATAGCATACTCCGGCGGAGTTGACAGCACGCTTCTGTTAAAAGTCGCTGTTGACTGTCTAGGTTCTGACAATGTGGTTGCATGCCTTGGGGTAAGCCCCTCGCTCGGACAAAGCCAAAAACAAACCGCTCTCGATATGGCAAAGGTCATCGGCACAGATGTTAAGGAAGTGATCGTCCACGAACTCGACGATACCAGCTATAGCCGGAACAAAGCCGATCGCTGCTTCCACTGCAAGTCGCATCTGTACGGGCTTCTTTGTGAGATCGCCAAACAGCAGCAAAACGAACACGTTCTTTGCGGGAGCAACTTTGACGATATGGACGATTTTCGACCCGGCAACCGGGCAGCGAAAGTGTTCGGGGTAAAGGCTCCGCTGATGGAAGCGGAACTTACAAAACCGGAAATAAGAACACTTAGCAAAAAGCTCGGTCTAAAAACCCATGAGATGCCCGCATCGCCCTGCCTGGCGTCGAGGATCAGCTATGGGATCAATATCACCGCGGAAAAACTGGACCAAGTGGACCAGGCCGAAGATTTTATGAAATCGCTGGGCTTTAGCGAGTTTCGCGTGCGCCATCACGGCGACATCGCAAGGATCGAGGTCAAAGAGAACCAGATCGAAAAACTATCGGCAAAACCCGTACGGGAAAAAATAGTCGAGAAGCTAAAAGAACTCGGCTTTAAATATGTAAGTCTCGACATGCAGGGCTTCCGCAGCGGATCGCTGAACGAAACACTAACCGAAGAAGAAAAACAAAAATATCTATAATTGGATTCTCTTATGCCAGACAAAGACCCGATCAAGGCCATTAATAAACACAAGTATAAAAAAGTAGCGGAGATATTACGGAACTGGGATCCCATAGGAGTTTATAAAACAGAACCAAAAGCTCCTGAAGGCGAATATGATTTATGCATCGCCCCGGTAATAAGATCGCTTGAAGCAAACCCCACAGAAGAAGAAATGGCAGAAAAACTAATAATTATTGCAAAAGAATATTTGGGAATTGAACCCGATCCTAATTCAAATGTCCGAACTGCCAAAGAACTTATAACTTTTTGGAAAGGGTTTAAAAAATAAACTGTCTGAACATACGCCCATGTAGTATTATGGAGATAATAAAACAAGCCCTGAAAGGGCTATATGAAACAGCCCAGGGTTAGCCCAAAGGGCGTAACCCTGGGTTAAATGTCAATAATATATATTACCCTGAAAGGGTTATATAAAAATGTCGCAGTCATTGGCCAAATGTTATATTCATATTATATTCTCCGTAAAAGACCGTATGCCTTTACTGGACGATTCCGTTCGAAATCAAATGCATGCATATCAGGCTTCCATTTTAAGAACCCTTAATTGCCCTGCTATAGTCGTTGACGGAACAGATAACCATGTCCACATTTTTTGCCTACTCTCTCGGACAGAAAACATTTCAAATATTCTTTTGAAAATCAAACGCAGTTCATCTAAATGGATTAAAACAAAAGGAGATAAGTATCATAAATTCCAATGGCAAAAAGGCTATGGTGTGTTTTCTGTCAGCCATTCCAATCTCGCCAAAGTTAAAGATTATATTCTAAACCAACAAGCTCACCATAAAAGTATAAGTTTTGAAGATGAGCTTAGAAGCTTCTTTAAAAAACATAACGTTGAGTTCGACGAAAAATACGTTTGGGATTAGTTTATTAAGCCCCTTCAGGGCATGGGTTTGTTAGGCTTCCTGTACCCAGGGTTACGCTTCGCTAACCCTGGGCTGTTACATTAAACCCTTTCAGGGTTTCACCTTACTCCAAAAACATATATAATATTGCACAAAAAAAACGACAGCCTGAACAAACAAGCCGTCGCTTTGTAAAACATATTTAACAGCCAAACCTATTTTGCAAGCAGACCCATGTTGCCATAGTAAACCGCTCCAATGGCCTGGGCGAACTGTGCGACGGTAAACTCCGGATGTACCTGGAGTTGTTTCATTAGCTCGGTGTTGGCCATGGTCGCGTCCGCGACATCGAGTTGCGGGCTGTCCAGCCGTGTTGCGACGCCTTCTTTCATCATTTCAAAACATATCGGCCTTTTGACTAATCTGCCGAACAATGTCCGTGCCGCCGATGTCGGCTTTATGATCCGCTGGGTCTCGAACCATGTTATAGCAAGGAAAACGCCGACTTGTTTAAAAATCTCCCTGGCGACATCATCTTCTTCGGTAAGAGCCATCATGTGTTCCAGCAACGCCTTACGCATATCGTTCGGCTTTGTAGGAACGACGATCATATCACCCCTTTCCTCGACCAGACCTTCATCGAAGAGCTTCTGATAAAGTTCCGGGCGGGTATCCTTGAACATTTTCAGGCCAAGCCTTGAAACGCCGCTTTGGCTTGTGTACTTTTGCAGCGTGCCTGCCAAAGATGTGTTTACGTTATTAATGCTTCTCGCATCGTCAGCAGGATACTCCCTGGCAACAAAATCGCCCAG
>JAGLHQ010000064.1 GCA_023143375.1 Planctomycetota bacterium | reverse complement strand
CGGAAAGACAGATCATGTTCCGTGTCCCATGGCAGGACGACAAGGGAAAATTTCAGGTTAACCGAGGGTTCCGCTTTGAATTCAACAGCGCGCTTGGACCATACAAGGGCGGACTCAGACTCCACCCAACAGTAAGCGCCAGTATCCTGAAATTCCTTGGCTTCGAACAGGTCTTCAAGAACGCACTTACAACGCTGCCAATAGGCGGCGGCAAAGGCGGATGTGACTTTGATCCAAAGGGAAAAAGCGATAATGAAGTTATGCGGTTCTGCCAAAGCTTCATGACAGAACTTCAACGCCATATCGGACCTGACACTGACGTCCCCGCCGGTGACATCGGCGTAGGCGGAAGAGAGATCGGTTTCATGTTCGGACAGTACAAACGCATCCGCAATGAATTCACGGGAATACTCACGGGCAAAGCTTTAAACTGGGGAGGTTCACTAATACGTCCGGAAGCAACCGGTTATGGATGTGTTTACTTCGCTGAGGAAATGCTGAAAACTCGTAACGAAAACTTCCACGGAAAAGTCTGCACCGTATCCGGTTCGGGAAACGTGGCACAATACACCGTCGAAAAACTTAACGAACTCGGGGCAAAGGTCGTAACACTGTCAGACTCGGGCGGAACGATACATGACCCGGAAGGAATTCATGCCGAAAAACTGGACTTCGTAATGGATATTAAGAACGTCAGAAGAGGACGGATCAAGGAATACGCCAAAAAGTTCGGCGTAGAGTATCTCGAAGGCAAAAGACCTTGGGGAGTTAAATGCGATTGTGCTTTCCCGAGTGCGACACAGAACGAACTCGATGAACATGACGCAAAGACACTCTTAAAGCACGGCTGTACGCTGGTCTCCGAAGGCGCCAACATGCCAAGTACTCCGGAAGCCGCCGAGCTCTTCGTTGCCAATAAGATAATGTACGGACCGGCCAAAGCTGCAAACGCAGGCGGAGTGGCAACATCCGGACTGGAAATGTCGCAGAACTCGCAGCGTCTCGCATGGTCACGCGAAGAGGTCGATGAAAAACTACACGACATCATGATAAGCATACATAAACAATGCTACGACGCAGCAGAAAAATACGGACATAAGGGCAACCTGGTTATGGGTGCAAATATCGCAGGATTCGTCAAGGTCGCAGATTCGATGATCGATCAGGGACTTGTATAATCGCAACACGTTAGTAATTGTCAAAAAAAGATCGCCCATGAAAATGGGCGATCTTTTTTCAGTTTGTACCATGATTAAAACTTAAAGGCCCGGCAATAAACCTTGCCGGGCCTTATTTTCAATCAAAACACCGCCAAAGCTTGTTAGAATATTTGTGACTGTTCACCGTTTTTCCTGTTAATCATTCTAATACCAGTTCGCATTAAAAATTGCGCGTCAGTGAATACAGTTTGTCATCCCAAACTCGATTTGGGATCCATTTCTACGCCGTAACAATGGATCCCAGCCTTCGCTGGGATGACAATTGTGATTCGGTAAAGCGCATTTTTTTATTAGGATTGGTATAAGCTATCTTTTCTGACAGGATTACAGGATGGCTATAATTTTTTACTACTTTTGGGGCTAACATGCCTTTTTATCATCTGTATCTTCATCCTGTCATCCTGTCAAAATTTCCCGCAAGCGGTTACAAATATTTTAATAAAATCAAAAAAATCACAAAAAAAGGACAAAACCGTAACAAATCGGTAACACTAACTCGCTATAATTTCCTCTGTTGAAAATCGAAAATTTATGTTAGTCTATTTAATTAAGGAGACGTCAAATGAAACAAAGAAATCTAATTCTGTTTGTGTTGCTGGCACTGGTCGGTCTAGTTGCCAATGCACACGCACAATCGGCAACAGTTCTGCTGCAGGAAGGAATCTACGCCGAGCAAACCGAGGGCGACCTGAACAAAGCCATAGAAATTTACAGCCAGGTACTCGAAAAATACAACAACGTAGAACGACTCGCATCCAGGGCAACATACCAGCTCGGAATGTGCCACCTGAAAAAAGGTGAAAAAGAAAAAGCAGCAGAATACTTCCAGGAAGCAGTAGACTATTACCCAAATCAATCCTCAGTAACCAAAAAAGCACAAAAGCACTTAGATAAAATGACACCGGCTTCGATAGCAGATGAAAACCACTTTCTACTCCTACCTTCCGAGGTTTACAACCACATCTTTAAACTCCACCTTGACGCCGGCCAAAAGGCCGCTGAACTGTCAATCCCAAACAACACACACCTCTATGGCATTGACGATATGTTCAATAAACATCGCGGCGGATTCATTAACATACACAACACGACTCAGAACACGTGGACAAAACCAACAAGGATCGCTCAGTTCACATGCAACAATACAGACCTCGAACTTTACGATAGCCTGGGAGAAAAACAGCAGTTCGAATGGAAAGAAGTCAACTTAGCTTACGGAAAACGCTGCCAACTTATATGGACACCAGATGCGCCCGTAAAACCAGACGAGTCCAGAACATTCGGATACAAATACAATAAAGTCAATCCACTGCCGACAAAGAACCAAGGCCACGAACTGGTAATGCAGAACCATTTCGGCTCCGAAGTAATAGAGACCTTCTTCCTTGTGCTTCCAACAAATATCGAAATAGCTGAAAAATCCTCAAACATAACCTCACGCAAACGCCTCGGATACTATGATATTTACGAATTCAGACGCCACACCAAAGGCGGCAGCAACAAGATCAAACTCCTGCTAAACGAGATCAAGGTATACCCCGAAGAACTAAAACCCGTCGCTGTCGATAGCTTCCCGAAAACATATTCAAACGACGTTGACCCTGACATCAAAGAAATATCTGTCACATTCGACCAGGACATGTTCCAGTACGGATACGCATGGTGCCAAAGCGGAAGCGATAAGACATTTCCGAAAAGCACCGGTGGCGGCAACGCACATTATATCGATTCAAGAACATGTGTCTTGCCTGTTGATGTAGAACCGGGGAAAGCTTACAGCGTTTTCGTTAACTTGGGAAAATTCCAAGCCTTTAGAAACACCGACGAGATACCAGCCAGAGAATTCGTCATCGTTTTCGCAACAAAAGATGCCGATGGAAACCCAACTGAAATACCTGAAAACATGCTTCAAAGAGCACGAGAAACCAACGACAAAAATCCTGACACTGGAACCCCCGAGCAAATAGTAGAAAAAGCCGTAAAGACCATCTCAACCTGTGCCGAAGGTGACGCCAAAGTCGCCCCTGCCATAGCACGCATCAAAAGCCTTGACGAATCGATTGCTATAAATGAATTGAAAACATATATGACTTCTGAGAATAATGAGATCCGCCGCACAGCGATCTATGTACTTTACATGGGCAAATTTGAAAACATAGACGCTGCCGTACCTGATCTGGAAAAGTTATGTTCACACGCCAAAAGTATGACACGCGGCGTAGCTGCCTTGGCCCTCGGTGAAAATAAGATACAATCGTCATTTGAGGCGTTAAAGGAAATGACACTTAACGACAAAAGCGGATACGCTCGAAGATGCGGTGCGTATGCTCTGGGCCTGCTGGGAGACACTAAAGCAATACCAGTCCTACAGCAGGCAATTGAGGACTCCGACAAACTGGTCAGGGGTAACGCTGCAGCCGCTCTTGTAATGTTGGAAGATTAAATGAAAAATGTCGCAAATGTAAACCAGCTAAGAAGGGTAACGCTGCTGCTCATGATAGCAGTGGTGTTACCCTCTGTATGCCTCCTGTGGTTCATGACAGAAGCCATCAAAAACGAACGGCTCGCTGTCCGCCAAAAACTGATCGATGTGTGCCATCGCAACATCGAAAGCTTCCAAGCCGGGATAAACGGAACATTAGCAGAGCATGACAAAAAGCCCAATAGACCTTTTCATCTGGTAGATCAACCCGATATAGCAGGATGGGTCAATGCTATCAAAAACGATGCCGAGGGACTCGCCATATACGATGCCGCCGGCAAACAAATTTACCCATTCCTACCATCTGATTTCGTTGCCGATTTCGATCAGGAGTTTCAGAAGATATTTGAGACCGAACAAAATGGCGACTACCAACTGGCTCTTGAAGGATATAAAAAGTTTTTCGAAGAAAACCAGGACAGCGACCTGTTGTTCGAATCTTTAATGGGCAAAATTCGATGCTTTGACAAGCTCATGGCCAAACATAGGAAATTTGTGACCGAATACAAAAATGATCATCAATCTCGTGAAAAACTTGCAGCCGAGCATAAGAGACCTGACGATAAAGAGTTGGGTTTTGTCTGGGAAATACTTTATGCAGATAAGTTGAAGATAAGGGATAAACTCACCCCCGAACAGATCGCAATGATCCGTGTCAAACGCATTGAATGGTACGATGACAATATGAAATACGGATTCGCAGCCAGCGACATGTTCGTAAATCTGCGTCATTGGTACTATCCGGGAAAAGATTACCCACCGCAAACCATCATCTGGGCACTCGAAAAGATCATCGCTATAGCAGAGAAGCATAATGGGAAGTATCTTCCAGAGGGCATAGAAATCGCACAGAAAAGGGTAACAGAAGAAAAGGTCACACTCCAGGCAGCGACTTACATAAACGAAAACCTTTCTATTGGGGATATACCTGCAAACAAATACATCGCCATAAAAACAACTCCGGCTCTTTACCTGACCAAATATATTTATAAAGACAAAACCATAATACTGGCAAGAACCTGGGACAGCTTACTTTCGATAATAGAATCGGCCCTGCAAAAAACTCCGGTAGACGGCATCGGCATCAAGCTATACGATAATCTGGAAAACCTTGTATTAGGCCCTGCCCAAACAAATAACGCTCCCTTTCTTACCGCTAAGCTTAGCGATCTGTTTCCAGGTTGGAAGTTACAGTTTTATTTTCAGGACAATAACATCTTTGACCAAGCCGCAGGCAGACAAACAACGATCTATACATGGACCGCCCTGCTCGTCGTCCTGCTGATCCTCACCACCGGCGGCTTTGCAACACAGACCATCACCAGGCAAATAAAGCTTAACCGCCTAAAGAACGATTTCATCGCAACCGTCACCCACGAACTAAAGACACCCCTGGCATCGATGCGAGTTCTCGTTGACACCCTCCTGAACGGCAGCTACAACGACGGGCAGCAGGCAAAAGAGTACCTCGAATTGATCTCAAAAGAAAACCTTCGCCTAAGCCGCCTGATAGACAACTTCCTCACCTTCTCAAGAATGGAACGCAACAAGCAGGCATTCGATATCGTAAAAACAACCCCCGCCGAGATCGCCAGCACAGCCGCCGACGCAGTTCATACAAAATTCAATAACGACAACTGCAAGTTCACCCTAACCGTTGACAACAATCTGCCGTCTGTCTTAGCCGACAAAGATGCCATGGTAACGGTCCTGGTAAACCTGCTCGACAATGCATACAAATATTCCAACGACGACAAACAGATATCGCTAAAAGTTTATGCTGAAGACGATTCCGTCTGCTTTACCGTCACTGACAACGGAATAGGGATGACGCCAAGACAGACAAAGAAAGTTTTCGACAGGTTCTACCAGGCCGACAGCTCGCTCTCACGCCAGACCGAAGGCACAGGCCTCGGCCTCTCGATAGTCAAATTCATACTAGACGCCCACAAAGCCCAGGTAAACGTAGAAAGCAAACAAACCCAAGGCTCAACTTTTACAGTGAAGCTTACCGCCGTTGATTAAGAAAGATACCCAATGGAAACAGTATTGATAATTGAAGATGACCCGACGATGCTCCGAGGCTTGCAGGATAATTTCGCATTCGCAGGCTACA
Organism: Planctomycetota bacterium; assembly: GCA_023143375.1. Classification (GTDB taxonomy): domain Bacteria; phylum Planctomycetota; class Phycisphaerae; order Sedimentisphaerales; family Anaerohalosphaeraceae; genus JAFGKL01. Next base: position 16,151 of record JAGLHQ010000064.1, on the reverse strand, counting down.
CCGTCATAACCGCCACCGATGGCGAAGCCGGACTAAACGCCGCTCTCGATGCAAACCCGGATCTTATCATACTTGACATCATGCTGCCGAAGATCAACGGCTACGAGATTTGCAGGCTCATCCGCAAAGAAAATCTCGACATGCCCGTCATAATGCTAACCGCAAAAGGCGAAGAATCCGACATCATACTCGGCCTTAACTTAGGTGCCGACGACTATGTCACCAAGCCCTTCAGCATAAAAGAGCTTCTCGCAAGGTCAGCCGCGTTCCTGCGACGCAAAAGGCATACGCAAACAAACACCTACGAGTTTGGGAACTTCACTCTTGATATTGATTCCAGAAAACTAATGCGAGACGGGCAACCCGTCAAACTTTCGCCAAAGGAGTTTAAGTTCCTTCACTTCCTGCTCGAAAAACAAGGCAAAGCCTTAACCCGCGACGAAATATTAAACGCCGTATGGGGCTACAACAATTTCGTAACCCATCGCAGCATCGACCGCTGTGTAACAACGCTAAGGAACAAGATCGAGCCCGATCCGCAAAACCCGATCTTTATTCATACCCTCCGCCAGATCGGTTACAAATTCGAACAAGTCTGACAATCACCCTTGCGGCTACCTCCCCAAATACTGCATCCGCGCAGTCGCAGAGCAGGCAATGCTCTCCCAGACGATACTAACTCCGCACAACGCGTTTAATACACATCAAAGTGTTCGAAGAAAAGCCGAACAAAGCATACAACAGATAATCCACTTCTTAGAACATGGTGAATTCCTGTCGCCAGTGTTGACAATATCATAAACATAGATCGATCCTCTAGCTGTTGTCTCTTATTCGAATATGCCGAGTATACCGCCTGAGCTTGCGGCTTCCTGTGTAGTTGCAATAGCACGGCTGTCAGCTCGCACTGCGATTTCATAGCGAACATCAAATCGTTTACCCGTAGCAGCCACATCAAAGATGCGCTCGCGCGAGAGTATCTTGTAATCGGCGTTTGCATACCCCTTCTCACCCAGCCAGGTCTTTAGCCACTCCATACGAACCGCTTCTGCTTCTTCACTTTCAAAGGGCCATTTGGGCTTGCGCCATTGTGAATAGTCAAACTTACAAATTCCGCCATAGCACTTCATACCGTACCCGCCGGTCGAAGTTTTGTATTCAAATACCTGCAACCCGTCTTCAATCTTGGTCTCACTGATATTCGAGAAATAAGCGCGGTTAGTCCCCTCGTTACAGCCGGTAAAAAGGATACCCGCTGACAACACCGCGATGTAAAGATAAGCTGTCAGTCTGCTTGCCATAATAACCCCCAACAACAAAGTACGATTTACGTTTCTCTGTCCGTCTTCTAAACAATACGAAACATTTGGCGCCGGGGCATTTGGTCCGATAAGAACAACGTTTTCGCGCGCAATGTCCGATAAAAACGCGCGCAAGCGAACTGATAACAGGATTTTGGGGGCCAAAACACAAAATGAGACATGCAAAAAAAAACTTCAAAACGACCAACATAGACGCGCGAATATAACGAATGTACCGGTTAGCGAAGGGTGTTCGTGTTTACCAAAAAGAATAACTGCCAGCCGTTTTTAATTTAATTCCAGCAAGTTCCTAAGAATTAAATTTACAACTTTCACATTTACTGCATTACCAAGTGCCGCCATAGCAGCCGTCCCCTCTGGAAAACACTTCAATTCTTCCATAGATTGCAGTTTTGCGCATTCTCTAACAGTCATATATCTCTTTTCCCATGCTATTATTGGCACCTGTGTGGTTGTCATTGCGACAAGCGATGGTGATGTTGTAGGCCTCTTGACCCTAACACCAGAAGCTCTAAATTGAATGATATACTTCCATATATCTCTTTCTTCTCCCTTACAATTCCATTCAAACTTTTGGAGGCTTGGTGGAAACTGTTTTACTTTATTTAGCCACGGATTTATCCAATCCCTATTGTTTCTGTAAAGTGCACGGTTTTGCATGATAAATCTTTTTTTCCATTTTGGAAAAGCAATTTCTGCACTTCTTGCATAGCTTGGCACACGCTCAATAATATCTTTTCTAAATCTAGTATTTAATGTTGTCCCAAAAGTTCCTTTGCTCTTTCTAAGTTTTGCTAATTCTACATCGTACAAGGAGTCTTGTTTGTAGGGATATGAAGCCTTAAATTCCATACTCCAAATGGGAAATGACGGAAGACTTTCTTTTTCTGGATATTTCTGTATAAAATCCTGCCAAACTTCTAAACAATTAATCACCTGGTCGCTAAGCTTCACTGCATCTTTCGGATTCTCATCTAATACATCACGAATGGACAACTCGGCATCGGTTGTTTGAATGCTGGGCCACTTAAATTCATCTAAGCCATTTAAGCATCCCACCATATACATTCGTTCACGAATTTGAGGAACCCCAAATCTATGTGGAGATAATTGCATATGGTCAACTGTATAACCTAAAGATTCCAAAGATTGTTTCACTCTGGCATAAGTATTACCTTCATCATGTTTAACAAAGTGAGCAACGTTTTCTAAGATAACAAATTTAGGACGCCGCCTTTGTAAAATCTCAACTATCTTAAAAAACACCGTGCCTCTTACGGCATCTTTCCAGCCCATTTGATCCCCAGCCTTAGAGAACGGCTGACATGGAAACCCGGCACAAAGCAGATCATGCTCTGGGATATCTTTGGGGTTTGCATTTTTAATATCGCCAAAAGGTTTGATCCCATGATTTGATTGGTAAGCAGTTTGCAATAAAGGATTGATCTCACTGGCGAATACACACTCACCCTCTAACTGCTTAGCAGCCAAATGAAACCCACCCAAACCCGCAAATAAATCTATAAATCGCATTTTAATCCAATTTGCTTTCACACCAAGCTGTAATTTCTTTACTTAATCCAGCATCTTCAAAAACAAATTTATCAAGACACCTAGTGATCCTGGCTCTATCAAATACAAAGTTATATTCGTCAACAATATTATTCCAATTATTTAGGCTGGCTATTTGAGGAATTGCAATACCGGGCACAGGAGTTAGTCCCCAACGTATGAATTCAATCCATGATTTTAGAGGAATTTGTTTCTTAGTTCTCCAATGTGTTCCAGCCGCACATTGCAATAGAACAATAAGTTGATTATTCCGCATATCCCCAAAGGGTTTCCAGCCTATCACATCTACACCCCTATCATTATCAGTAGAGAGAGGTTCTCTTTCCCCGAGGTACTCATTGGATTTCTGCGAAAGTTCTATGATCTGTTCTTTTAGATTTAGGCTGTTGGGGAAACCCATCACTATCGATTTCCCATTGAGATATGATTTTAAAGCCTCACTTGACAATCTTTCAAAAAGTTTTGTTCCCCCATCAGTAACATCTTTCACTCCCTGAGATGAATAAACAAGACACATAGTGTATTCAGGATATTCTTTCCAAGCCACCTTTGGCTCAATTCTATTGTTCTTAATTTCAAAGGGAGAAAAACTACCGTACAGTTTTCCCCTAAACTCCAATTCACTCAGAATACTATCGATCTCTGATTCATCTAAATCTCGACCGCCTGTACTTACATGAGAAGCTATCTCAGACTTGGATAATGCTTCGGATTCGCAAATAACATATAACTCCAACCAATCTGCAACCCTATTGATTGATCCGGTATTAGTTAATTCAATCATTTCTTGACCATCTTCGTAAGTTCAGAAGCAGCTTTTAGGCAGGTTTCAACTATGTCCCTAACTTCATCGGTCTTGTAATTAAAAGCAATGCTCAATGAATTACTCATTATCCGCTCAGCTTTATTCAATCTTTTCACCAGAAAAGTCAGTTCTCCGCCACTTCTTTCATAGGCCTCTTCTAGGTTCTTGTGCTTTATCAGATAATTTGTCGCCTCCGTATCTAGCAAGACAGGGGAAAGCATACTCGATATTTTTCTTGAATCCGTCAGAACTGGTTGTTCTCCAGTTTTTTCGTTTCCATAAATCCAAGTTAAAAGTTGCTCGAGATTTTGAAGCTTTTTTGTTGGAACTATCGGCTTTGACAGATCAACTTCTTTATATCTAGCCACCTCTACATACTCCCTAATAGCGGGTGAATTCAAAGCAACATAAATTAATGAAAATTTCTTTGTTATTTTGCTTACATCAAAGCCTATATCTTCTTCTGCCTGCCCAACAACTCTGTAACAGATGTATTGCTTTTTGATAACATCTGTTCTATCACCAATCTGAGCTTGAATTTCTTTTACAGATGTGTCGATATCAACACCACTCTTTACTTTTTCTTCAATCCTATCTGCTATATACTTTGCTTTTGCGTAAGCCTCCCATTTTAAAATTCCTGCAATATGCCTAACACCTAAATATGGTGAAATATTTTTTCGATCTTTATAGAATATCGCGGGAATCACTTTTAAATCATCTTCGATGTCATCGTTTTTTGCTTTCGGGAAACTTTCTTTAATTCCTAATTTCTTTCTTAACTCAACATTTGTAAGAATTTTTGCAGTTGCCGTTCTCCTGTTACCTTCTACGACAACAAATTTAATGTCTTTCTTTTTCATTACCTCTTGCAAAGCATCCTGTAATTGTCCAACTGTATCATAAGCATCCATTTTGAAAGTTTCAGGAAGATTACAAGGAACAACTACGATAGGTTCTTCATCAAAATACCCATTTTCAGCCATTGAAAAAGCTAATTCTTCTAAATTGAAATGGTCTAGTAAGACATTAAAAAGATCCAACTGGGAATTACCATAGTCCTCTCTTGCCAATCTAGGGTTCTCTTTGTCCAATTCAAGATTTTCCAAAGGGATATTTAGCTGTGGTCTCTTTCTCCCTTGCGTTTCTTTTGGAGTGCTCATGATTTCTTGCTTTCTTTAAGGACATTTATTTAAAAGTCAGTAATAAATTAACATATTTGACGGTCAACACAAGTCAATCTTTCCCAACTTTCTAATATCGGCAAAATCTACGAAATCACGTTAAAAACAGAGATTCTCCACTGGAAATAGCTTTATTCATTTGCTGAGTACATGTGAATATTTTTTATTTTGTTAAATTTCTACAAAACCTATTTGACTTGTTAATAATATAGTGTATAATATAAGTGTCTCAGAAGAGGCAGCATCGACCAGAAGGTCAAGTCAGGTTGAGCGGAGCGAAATCCGCCTCTGGAGGGTCAGCAGACCACGTAAGGCAAGCATGCCAGCAGTAGCAACAGAGTCGTAAGCCACAGTGTTAGCAAACACAAAATAAACAGGTGCCGACGTAGTCGGCTTCCACGCGATGAAATGTTTTTCATCGCCCAGCGAAGCGACCCCGAAGGGGAAAAAGGGAGCATTAGAAAATGACAAAAAGTGAAAAAAACGTTAATTTCAAAAAACGCCCCCTTTTTTGGGCCAAAAATGAGGAATAGTGCGTTTAAAGCCTAAAAACGATGACCAAAAAACGCAAATATGAACAAAAAAACACAAATAAACGCAAAAACGCGCACGAAAGGACACGAAAGGAGCACAAAAAAGAAAAGCAATTAAAACTAAATATGCTAAAGCCCAAGTCGTTCTGCTTCATCCTCCAGGCCGTTGCGTTTCATTTTTTTGTAAAGGGTTGTTCGGTTTATCTGCAAAGCTTTGGCGGTGTTCTGGCGGTTCCAGTTATTGGCTACGAGCGTCGCGCGGATAAACTGTCTTTCGGGTTCTTCCATTGCCTGTTTCAGGCTTGTTCCCTCAGCCGCTTCGGTGCTTGTTGTCAGGCTGCTTTGGGTGACAAGCGACTGCGGCAGGTCAGCTACGTCGATCATCTCGCCTTTGCTAAGCAGGACAGCACGCTCGATAACATTCTCAAGCTCGCGAACATTTCCGGGCCACTGATACCGCTGCAACGCCTCGAAGGCGGCGTCTGTGATCCCGTGCTTTTGGCGCGCGTGCGACTGGCAAAATCGTTTTAAAAAGTACCCAGCCAATAGCGGGACATCGGCAACCCGCTCGCGCAGCGGCGGGACATGAACTGTAACAACATTGATGCGATAGAAAAGGTCCTCTCTGAAACGCCCTGCTTTTACCTCTTCTGCGATATCGAGATTGGAGGCGAGGACAACCCGGATATCTACGGTATGCGTTTTGTTGCTTCCGACCGGTTCGAACTGGCGATCCTGCAATATCCGCAGAAGCTTAACCTGCATTGCAGGCGAGGCGTTGGATATCTCGTCGAGGAATATCGTCCCTCCGTCAGCAGCGAGGAACTTGCCCTTCTTATCGGCGACGGCACCTGTAAAGGCGCCCTTAACGTGGCCGAACAGCTCGCTTTCGAGAAGCGTTTCGGGAAGCGCTCCGCAGGAGACCTCGACGAAGGGCTTGTCCCTGCGATACGAACGAAAATGGATCGCGCGTGCGATCATGCTCTTACCGGTTCCGGAGGGGCCCTGCATCAGAACTGTTGTCTTGCTGTCGGCGACGGCTTCTACTAACTCGAATATGCGCGCCATCTTGTAGTCCTGGCTTATGACGTTATCAAGGCTGTACTTATCTGCCAGTTGCGAACGGAGCGCCATGTTTTCGCTCAGCAGCGATTGCTGACGTATCGCCCTTTCGACTGCGAGCAAAAGATCGTCGTCGATGATGGGTTTTGTCAGATAATCGTAAGCTCCGATCTTGATCGCTTCGACGGCACTTTCGATGGTTCCGTAACCGGTGATAACGATCGCTACCGTCCCTTTGTATTTCTTCTTTATAAGCTTTAACAGCTCGAACCCGTCGCCGTCGGGCATGTTGACATCGGTTATCACAAGCGAAAATGTCTGTGCCTTTAGCTTCTCGGCTGCCTGGGCGAAAGAAGCTGCGGGCGTTGTCTCGTAACCTTCGAGATTCATGAACTCGCAAAGTGAATCGAGTATTATATTGTCATCGTCAACTATTAAAACGTTCGCTTTTGCCATTATCGCTCCATTAATCGATTACCGCCATTGGCAGTGTAACTGTAAAAACGCTTCCGCCGTCTGGGGCATTTTCGGCGGTTATGGTTCCGTCGTATTTCTCTATTATGTCTTTGCATATCGCAAGGCCAAGGCCGGTTCCTTTTCCGGTTCCTTTTGTAGTGAAGAACGGCTCGAATATCTTGTCTGCGTGTTCTGGCTCGAAGCCGTGGCCGTTGTCCTTAAACGCGATGGTTGCGTCTGTATTGTCTTTGCCGATGGTTATCTCAAGCGTACCGGTCCGTCCGCTGGCGTCGGAGGCATTTTTTATAAGATTGCAAAATACCTGGAAGAGATTTCCGCCTTTGACCCATGGCGTTTGGCCGGTGTAATCGTCGATGACCTTGACGGTTAGATCCTTAACTACCAGATGCATTGCCTTGATGGCTTCTTCAATGATCTTATCGAGAGCGACCGGTTCAAATGAGATGTGCGCGAATCTGCTAAACTCCAGAAGTTCGCTGATGATGGCGACCATCCGCATCAGGCCCTGGCGACAGTGGGCGAGATATTCTTTTGCTTTTGGGATATCGTCGGTGTCGATGACGCGTACTGCGAGGTTTAAGTATCGCAGTATTCCGTCGATGGGATTGTTTAGTTCGTGTGCGACTTTGCCTGCGACTTTGCCGACGGAAGCCAGGCGTTCGGCCTGTGCGAGCTGATGGACGATGTTTATGCGTTCGGTTACATCTGTGATCATGGCAGTGCCGCCGAGGATGTTGTTCGTATCGCTATCTATTAACGGCGAGCAAACGATCGAAAGCAGTCGCAGATTGCCATCGCGAGAATACTTGACGAGATCGAATTCGCTTTCTTTGTCAGAAGCTATCGATGCTTTTATAAGTGAGTTCCAATCGCCCCAGATATTGCTGTCTGTGCCTTTTGCGAGCGACGTGTCAAAATGCTCGCCGAGTTCGATCAGGACGGCGGCTTGTGTGTTTGCGTGTATTATCTTCAGGCTTTGGTCGTAGGCAACGATGCCGGTGCAAAGCGACTCGACGATCGATCGGCCGAGGTCGTGCGAAGGTTGCAAATCGTCAACATGTTTGTTATCAGGAACTGCCATTTAAGTCTTTTAATTTAAGATCACGCAAATGTCAAGCTTTTCGTGTTGTAAAAAAACAACGCCGATGTTTACTTTTCGGAATAAATGATGCCTATATTAAGCAAAATCATAACTGTTTATGTCATAGGTATCTACATGGGGAAAAATCTTACGAAAACCTCCTATATTACCGGACTTTGTGATTTATTGTTGCATCACAAGAGGGTTTATGTTGCTATTTGTAAACATAAACCTAAGTAATTTTGAAAAACCAAATCTACTTTCTCGACTATGCGATGTAAGTTATTATTAAGCGGGGAGTTACAGCGTGTTAATATGGGCTATTTACAAGGATCGCTATTGGTACATGGTTTGCAGTTAGTAAAAATGACAAAATCAACCTTGGCCCGGAAGGCACGGATGCTAAAAGAAAAATACAAGGAAAGACGCATAAACGAACGACATGGGCTAAAACTTCCCGTTGTGTGCAATAAGGTGGGTGTCTCTACGAGCAAGCTGTTTACGGGGACGACGGTTGATGTCAGCTCCGGGGGGACACTTATTGATATTAATACCGACGGGCTGAAAGCGGGAGAACTTGTTAATATCGAAATGCCGATCCCGCCGACCGAAGGGCTGCTTGAGTACGGGGGCAGGTTCTCGAGCTATGCACGCGTGGTGCGGGTGGGCAAACCTAAAAGCGGGACGTCTGTCGATAGTGCGGCAGTGGTTCATGCTACCGCGTTTGAGTTTTGCGAATCGCCGAAACTTCAAGTCTAGTTCTGAGTCGGTAAAGCTTTATAACTATCGGCGTCCCCATCAATCGTTAGGCTATCGCTGCCCGATGGATGTTCATTTGGCGGCCTAAAGCTGCCCTTTTTCGCTTCGCTCAGTCGGGCAGGTTAAACTTTAAGCAAAAGAATATCTTGACAACTCATGTAAACGTTAGTACGTATGACCCCTAAGTTATATTTTCCATTAATCAATCAAATCGAAAGGAGCATATCATCGGACAGTCTAAGGTTATTTTAAGTGTGTTGTTGGTTTTTGTATTAACGAGTTTTTGTAAAGCTGATCTTGCACAGGAAAACGCCGAACTGCGAAAAAGGGTCGAATCCCTTGAAGAACAGATGGAAGAGTTAAAGGCGCTCGTTCTTGGCACTGCAAAGGCCAAACCGGCGAAGACTGCCCGGATGGAACTTAGCGATGCCGATCTAAAACGTCTCTCTGAGATGGTAAGAACGGACTCGCAAACCAAAAAGCCCGTCCTCTCAAAACTGGACGTGGAGCTTTACGGATACATCAAGATGGATGCTTCGTACGATGACTCAAGAACCAATCCCGGCAACTTCGTCGTTTGGGCCGATTCGGAAAACACAACTAAAAACGACGACGAATTCAGCATGACCGCCAACCAAACCCGCCTGGGCTTCAAGGTTAACGGGCCCGACGACGGCAACATGAAAACTTCCGGAAGAGCGGAGATCGATTTTTACGGCAGCGGCGGAACAGAAAACAAAGCCAAACTACAATTGCGACATGCGTACATGAAGCTCGATTGGCCCGCGGATGATGTTAGCATTATCGCCGGCCAAACAAGCGATGTATTCTCACCATTGAACCCATCGACATTGAACTATACCGTTCTTTGGGATGCAGGTAACATCGGTTACCGCCGTCCCCAGATACGTTTGACAAAGGGCTTCGATCTCGACGATGAAACACACCTGGAGACCGCCATCGCAGTAGCAAGAACCATCGGCGATGACGAATTTGTCGATGTAACAACAGGCAATGAGCAGTCGGGTGAAGATTCAGGCTTCCCAACGCTTCAGGGCAGAGCCGGACTTACTTTCCCAATGTTTGGATACAAGCCGACGACGCTTGGCGTCTCCGGCCACTGGGGCGAAGAGGACTATGACACCGCAAGCAAAGAAGTCGAGAGCTGGTCGGTAAATGCCGATCTTGTTCAGCCCGTAAACGAATGGTTGACCATCAAGGGTGAAGCGTTTCTTGGCGAAAACCTTGACACATACTTTGGCGGAATCGGCCAGGGCCTAAACACCGCGACCGGTGAAGCCGTCAAGAGCAAGGGCGGCTGGATCGCAGCAACGCTTGGACCCTGGGAAAAGACAAAATACAACTTCGGTATCGGTATTGACGATGTTAAGGAAGGGACCATCGCTGACAACCAGAGAGCGCTGAACCGTTCAATATTCGGCAACGTCGTCTATTCGCTTAACGAGAACACCGACCTCGGCTTTGAGATTTCACATTGGCATACAGAGTGGAAGGGCCAAAAGGACGCTGACGCATTAAGGGCGCAGATGTCGTTTATTTACAAGTTCTAGTACAGTATCCCATATTTGTTCTATCCAAAAAGGCCGGTGCGAAATTTTGCATTGGCCTTTTTTTTTATCTATCGACCTCCGACTTTTATCTGATAAAAATATGATTTAAGGGTTCTAACTTTCACCGGTTTTGGCTATAATTGAATTGATGGCAAGGAAGGATCCAAACTCACTATTCGCTCAACAGGAGCAGCAAAAGCTTGATGCCAACGCTCCCCTTGCGGTTCGCATGAGGCCGCGAACGCTTGACGAATTCGCCGGGCAAACCCACTTTATAGGCCCTGGCAAGCTATTACGGCGGATGCTCGATGCCGACCGTCTGACCTCGGTGATCTTCTACGGACCGCCCGGCTGCGGCAAAACGACGCTGGCCCGCATCATCGCCAGCCGTACCGAGTCCAAGTTTCATTACCTAAGCGCCCCTGCCGCGTCGGTAAAGGACATCCGCGAGATCGCCGCTATTGCCAGGGATCGCCTGATAACCTCGACCACCAGAACGGTCCTGTTCATCGACGAGATACACCGTTTCAACCGCGCCCAGCAGGACGTACTCCTCGACGACGTGGAGAACGGGATCGTAACACTTATCGGTGCAACGACCGAAAACCCGTTTTTTTCGATAAATTCACCGCTTATCAGCAGAAGCACCGTCTTTCAGTTCGAGGCATTAGCGACTGATGACGTCGTATCAATATTAAAACGGACACTTTCGGACACCGAACGCGGCTACGGCAAGCTTAATATCAGCGCTGATAATAAGGCCCTGAATTTCTTTGCCGTCGTCAGCGACGGCGACGCAAGAAGAGCACTATCAGCATTGGAAGTAGCGGTTTTATCACAAAAAAAGGCCGATAAAACCGGAAAAATCGTTCTAAATATCAATATTGCTAAAGAATCTGTCCAGCAAAAGTCGATTCAATATGATGGTACCGGCGATACGCACTACGATCTTGCAAGTGCGTTCCAGAAGTCTATGCGCGGTTCAGATCCTGACGCGACGGTTTATTGGCTTGCCCGGATGCTGGCCGGCGGCGAGGATTTGCGGTTTATCGCCCGGCGGATAGCTGTTTGTGCAGCAGAAGACGTCGGAAACGCCGATCCGGTGGCGACGATACTGGCAGCGTCGGCGTTGCAGGTTGCAGAGTTCGTCGGTTTGCCGGAGGCTCAGCTTTCGCTGACCCAGGCGGCGATCTATGTAGCGACCGCTCCGAAATCGAACGCGTGTACGACTGCTATTTCGGAAGCGATGAACGATATAAGAAACGGCAGAACCGCAGAGGTGCCAAGTCATCTGCGGGACAGCCATTATAAAGGTGCCGAAAAATTGGGACATGGACTCGGATACAAGTATCCCCATGACTACCCGGAAGGGTTTACCCAACAGGATTACCTGGGCGAAGCAGCGGGCAAGACCTATTACAGGCCCAGGGAAGTCGGACGCGAAAAAGCTATACGAGAACATTTACAGAAACTCTGGAAAAGGTTAGAATAAAGGACAGCCGGTTTGGCTTTGAGGATATTAGCGGATGGATAAAACACAATTGCGTCATCAGTTAAGCAACCGATTGGTAAAACTTTCGGAAAAGCAGCGGGTGCAACAGAGCAAAAAAGCATGCCGGTTCCTTTTGGAAACCGAGCAATTCAAAAATGCGTCGGTGGTGATGCTGTATCTTCCGCTTCCGCACGAAGTCGATACCACACCGGTTATTCTTACCGCGTGGCAGAAGGGAAAGACCGTAGCTGTTCCAAAGATCTCATGGCAGCAAAGACACATGCTTCCGGTAGAGATAACTTCGCTTGAAAGCGGATTCTCGACAGGTAACAGCGGATTGAAAAATCCGATCACCGGAGTTCCAACACCGATCGAAGATATAGATGTTGTAGTAACCCCGGGCCTTGCGTTTAACAAAGAAGGACACCGGCTGGGCAGGGGCGGTGCGTTCTTTGACAGATTTTTCAAGTCGAAAAGTCTTAACGCTATAAAAATCGGGTTTGCCTTCAGCCAACAACTTGTCGATGACGTCCCCATGGAAGAACACGACATAAAAGTCGATATGGTAGTAACTGACGAAGGCGTTATAGATTGTAAATAATAGCAAGGCTATTATTTAGTTCATAGTTCATAGTTCGTGGTTCGGAGTTATTGGTATCGCCTGCGGCGATGCTGATTAATTCTGAGTTGGCTAAGCAAAACAAGTTTTAATTGTAGAAATGTAGATTCCTGCACCTGAGGCATGAACTTTCGCAGGAATGACAATAGGGGATCGAATAAAGATCAGAAAGTAAAATCATGGAGGTTTGGTAAGTGGCTAGATACCGACAAAGAACATACAGGTCACGAAATAACAGGGCTCGAAATAAAAACGTTAGATTCTTTATTATCTCGCTGGTAGTTATTGCGGCATGCGTTTTCCTGCTGATGAAAACACGCAACGACGATAGCGAGACGGCGAAGGATCCGCAGGGCAATACGATCGACACTGCTAAAAAGAGTTTCGAGTTCAAGCCGGAGGCGGCTATTCAACCGATCAAAAAAACTCCGGTAAGACCTGCGCCCGTAAGACCTGCGCCCGTCCGTGAACCAAAACCGATCGCAACAGAGGTGAAACCTCCGATGCAGCCAACTTCCGACTCGACGGATTCCAAAGTGGTATCGCTTATCGCCGAAGCACTGAAAGACAGGAACTCGGGCGCGATCGTCGCAGCCCGCGAAAAACTTAATGAAGCGCTTAAGATGGATCTAAGCTCGCAGGGACTTGCAAGCGTAAAAGCAAGGCTCTCCGAGCTTACGACCAACATCGATCATAGGGCATACAGAAACAGCCGCTTCGGCAATAATGGATGGCTATTCAGCAACATCCACTACGATAACGACAACCTGACGGGCAACTACATCGTAAAACCGGGCGACAACCTTGAAGCCATCGGAAGAAAGTACAAGGTTCCGTACGAAATACTGATGACCATAAACGGCATCAAAGACGCGCGAAACTTACGGGCCGGCGATAAAATAAAAGTCATAAACGGGCCCTTTCATGCCATCGTAAACAGTTCGGAATTCACACTCGATCTATACCTTGGCAACAATACATTTGTAAAAACTTACGGGATCGGACTTGGCGCCGCGGGACAGGAAACGCCAACCGGAAGATGGAAAGTAAAACCGGGAGGCAAGCTTGTAAAACCTACATGGACAGACCAGCTAACTCTTAAGACTTATGACGCCGACGATCCGGAGTATCCGCTTGGAAGCAGATGGATAGGTCTGGAAGGTCTTGACGGAGACGCAAAGGGAAGAACCGGATTTGCACTGCACGGAACCAAGGACCCGGATTCTATCGGGATACGCTCGTCAAGGGGATGCATTAGATTGCATAATGGAGATGTCATCGAAGTCTATAACCTGATGATGCCAGGGTATTCCGAGGTGCTTGTTATTGAATAGCTATTCGGAAATCAACCAAATGTACTTTGAAATTGCGGCTTGATGCGTGGTCTAATCTTTTCGTACAACAACTAATTGATTTTACACGCGAACGAAATAGACACCATTGGTGTCACGGAGGATTTTCATGATCAGGGTATGCAGGAAAGGCAAAATAGCCAAAAGTGCGATGCTCCTTTCGTGCGGGTTGCATATTGCGCTGCTGGCCGTCATGGCAGTTATCGATTTTTCCTCGTCCCCATCACAGGCATTCGCCGCATCGCTTCCTGAAATAAGCATAAAAGACATAACGGCAGTGACGCAGCTTTCGCCTGTAATACCTAAACCAAAGGTCACCGGCCCCAAAGAAACCGAACGCTTACCGCTGGACGTCTCGACACTGACGAACGTCATCGCACCGGCAGGCTTGCCTGATACCGGCAGGCTTTCTCCGAACACAACGGCGACGGCGATACCGCAAGTGGCCTTTAACCGCACCGAGTTCTTCTCAAGCAAAACCGATGTCCGCAAGATATGTTTTGTCGTCGATCGTTCGGCAAGTATGCTCGGAACGTTTAACAGGGTTCGCGAAACGCTTAAAAACTCCATCGCAAGCCTGAGACAGGACCAATACTTCGATGTTGTTTTCTTCGGAGGAGGACAGATCGCAGACTTTGGACAAAAAAGACTATTACGTGCCTCGGATAAACGCAAGGCCGTGGTGAACGATTTTATCGACAGCGTAAATCCAAAAGGAACAACCGACGCAGCGGCGGCACTTATATACGCAATGACGATAAAGGACTCATCGGGCAACGGACCGCAGCTTATATATTTCCTGACCGACGGACTCGACCTGAACACAAACGAAACGAAAGATGTTTCGCTGCTTATAGAAAACAAAAGAAAAACGCTTGCACCTTCGACGATAATCAATACGATAGGCTTCCATGCGGAACTCTCGGATAGAAGGCCGTTGCAAATGATCGCAAAAAGGAGCGGCGGAAAATTCGTCAACATAGATTAATAGCATCAAGTCAACGGAGTGACTAAATGAAAACAACAAAAGCTTTTCTTAATACAACAGCCTGCCGCAAGGCCACAGTGTTTCTGGCCGTCATAATACTAATGGGCCTGTTCGCCAGTTCCTCGGTGGCACAAACCGAGCTTACAGAGCAGGTTCAAGCTGCAAAGAGCAAAACTTTCTTTACACAATTTATCATAGCCGGCGGTCCGATCGTATGGTTTATACTTGGACCGATGTCGCTTCTCTGCTCGTATCTTGCCATCGACGCATGTTTTTGTCTTCGCAGAAAAAACCTGCTCCCGACTAAAGCAATAAACAACCCCGGACCCTCCGATGCGCAGGACCTTGTGAGCAGAGCCGTTTCAAACGCAGCGGGCTTTATCGATAGCAATACAGACAAGGCTCGCAACGCAGCGGCTGACTCGCTCGGCGAACAAACCGATAAGCTGCTTAGAAAGATCGAATGGTTCGGCGTTCTGGGCAACGTCGCCCCGATGGTCGGGCTGTTAGGAACGGTCTTCGGAATGATAAAGGCTTTTAATCTGCTGGGCATCTCGGCAGGTCAGCCGCGACCGGACATGCTTGCCTCGGCAATATCGGTAGCACTTATTACAACCTTCTGGGGACTTTTGATAGCGATACCGGCACTTACACTCCATGGCGTGTTCAGATCGCATATCGAAACCGTCGTCTCCGAGGCGGCGACACAGATCGACGTATTGCTCGAAAAGCTCAAAACACCCGGCGATAACATTTCCGCACAAAAGACTGACGCCGAGCAAAAGCTTCGCGACTTGCAAAAACGACTAAACAAAAACCGCATAATGACGAAAGTATAACACCAATGGTGTTTATTTCGTTCGCGTGTATGTAGATTAATTATAAAAAAGATGGGACCGCGCATCGACGCGTAGTTTTAAGTGTAAAAGGTATGGTATGCCCGCTCCGAAATTTCGCAAACAAGACAGGCAAAGCTTTAACATGACACCGATCATCGACGTTGTGTTTCTATTGATCATCTTCTTTATGCTTGTCTGCCAGTTCATCGTAGCTGAAAACTACGACGTGACCGTCCCCGACAAAATAACCTCAGCACACGATGAAAAAAACGATAGCGAAAAACTGACAACCGTCACAGTAATGCGCCAAGATGACGGGCAGATCGCCTATGCGGTCGGCTCCGAACGCTTTGTCAGCAACACAAAAGCCCTTGCCGAAAAAATAGCAAAAAGAATTGACGCCCAACTAAGCCGGCTTAGCGGTAACGAAAAGATCGTAAACCTGCGTATTGACAAAGAGATCGACTACCGACATAGCCAGTATGCACTGGCAGG
>JAGLHQ010000063.1 GCA_023143375.1 Planctomycetota bacterium | reverse complement strand
ACAGCCTGAAAGACATAGACGTAGAGCTTACGCATATCAACCTGAATGACCAAACCCTCGAAGGCCTGCGCAGCAAAAAGCTAAAGGCATTCTCCGTCCAGCACCACCCGGAAGCTTCACCCGGCCCGCATGACGCAGGGTATCTCTTCGATAATTTCATCAAAATGATGACATAAAAAAAGCGATCCTGTTCTCTCAGTCGCGATGGGATACTGCCGGGAGAATGAGTTGTAGTAAGGGGCAACCATTTTTAGACATAAAAAATGCCTAAGTCCTTTATTGACAAGACTTAGGCAATCGGGGTGACAGGATTCGAACCTACGACTTCCTGGTCCCAAACCAGGCGCTCTGACCAAGCTGAGCTACACCCCGTAAGCGGAGGATTGTATACTTAAACCGACTCCAATGCAAGCAAATGATATTTTTTTTTGGATAAAAACCCGGCCCATATAATTTCAAATAAATCCATTGTTTTAAAGGAGTTAAGCGAGTAAAATAGTAAATACTAAAAAGGTGCGAAAATGGAAACAACTATTAAAAACTCCCGGTTATCGCTCAAAACCGGCGATATAACCGAGCAAACAACCGATGCGATCGTAAATGCAGCTAACCGGCAGCTCGTTTTAGGCGGCGGTGTGGCAGGCGCGATTCGCATGAAGGGCGGCGACAGCATCCAAAAAGCGTGCGCCCGAAAAAGCCCTATCGAGGCAGGCCAGGCAGTCATAACCGCCGCGGGCAACTTAAAGACCAAACACGTCATACACGCCGTCGGCCCACGGGCGGGAGAGGGCGACGAGGACAGCAAGCTGAGATCGGCAACACTAAACGCTCTGGCTGTTGCAGACGAAAACAAACTGAAAAGCATTACGTTCCCGGCCATAAGCACCGGCATCTTCGGGTTCCCGATGGATAAATGTGCCGAGATAATGCTCGCCGCTGTAATCGAATATCTCAATGGCCAAACAGAACTTGAAAACGTGGTATTCTGTCTTTATGATGGTGAGAGTTTCGAGGTGTTCAGGGCCAAATTGGAACAGCTTATATAATGTTAACAAATTTCTCCGAAGCAATTCGACGATTAACATGAAAACACAATTTGTAACTATAACCGATACAGAGACGCAGGCCGCCGAGATACAGACCGCCGCGGATCTGCTGGATAATGGCGGACTCGTGGCCTTTCCGACAGAAACGGTATACGGGATCGGATGCACTGCCGATAGCGCCGCGATTGAAAAGCTAAACGAAGTTAAAGGCAGAACCCTCGGCAAGCGATACACGCTTCATGTAGGAAGTGTAACCAGGGCGATGGAGTTGGTGCCCAGGCTCAGCGTCCGAGCGAAAAACCTTATAAAGAACGCATGGCCGGGCCCTGTAACGATAGTATTCGAGACAAACGACGAGTTTTTAGAGCAAATCAAAGCCGACATCGGCGACCAGGCGGCACAGATATTATATTACCAAAACACCATCGGCGTCCGCTGCCCGGATAACCCAGTCGCACAAGCGCTGCTTGAAAAAGCGAAAAAACCGGTTGTAGCGCCAAGTGCCAATCTAAGCGGACAAACCCCGGCTATAAACGCCAAACAAGTTCGCGACAGATTCGACGGTAAAATAGAGATGATCCTTGACGCCGGCGGCGAGAACTGCAAATATCAAGAATCAAGCACTGTTGTGAAAGTTACAGGTGAAATGCTAACTGTTTTACGCCAAGGAGTTTACGGAGAAGCACAGGTGAAAAGAATGTCGGAGGTTAAAATTTTGTTCGTTTGTACGGGAAACACGTGCAGAAGCCCAATGGCGGAGTATTTTTGTCGAAAAATATTATCCGAAAAACTCGCTTGTGATATTGACGAGTTGGAAAAAATCGGTTATAAAGTATCATCTGCGGGCACAATGGGTCTGGAGTGTTGCCCGGCAAGCGACGAAGTGGTGAGCATTTGCCGCGAAAAAGGTTTAAATGCCGCCGGACACAAAAGCAGCGGATTGACGTATGATAGGATAGATGACAGCGATTTTATCTTCGCCATGAGCGAAAGACACGTCGGCAGCGTTTTGCGGATTTGTCCCGAAGCCGAGGCGAGGATCCAGTTGTTAGATGCCGGTCGCGAAGTAAGCGATCCGATCGGCTGTGGAATAGAAGTTTATAGGATTTGTGCGAAACAAATTGAAAATGCATTGTTAAAACGATTAGAAGAGATTTTAAAATGATAATAGCAGTGGCAAATGATCATCGCGGAGTTAAAGCAATCGAACAGGTTAAAGCGATCATTGCGCAGTTGAAGCATGAGTGCCTGGATTTCGGCTGTGCAGAGGAAAGTCCTGTCGATTATCCGGATAAGGCGTATGAGGCAGCAATGGCTGTTTCCGAGAAGAAAGCTGACAGAGCGATCCTTATCTGCGGAACGGGAATGGGGATGTGTATCGCCGCTAATAAGGTTAAAGGTGTAAGGGCTGCTTTGTGCTATGATGAGCTTAACGCACAGGTATCGCGGCATCATAACGATGCAAACGTGCTGTGCCTTTCCGGCGATCTGCTGGGAACAACGATCCTGCGTAAGATGGTTGAGACATGGCTTACAACAGAGTTCTCCGGCGGAAGACATCAACGGCGTGTCAACAAGATCGCTGCGATCGAACAAGGTCAGGATCCACGCGAAATAACCAACGAACAATAAGGTTTGCTTGCAACACATATCGCAAGGGTGGCCATTAGGTTGCCCTTTTTTATGCGCACACTTTAGGGATCGTTTCCCAAATACGAAATCCGAAGCTCTAAATGTATGTGTGTGCAGATGAACTTTTAGAGCAGATCGCATTAAAAATTGCGCGTCAGTGAATACAGTTTGTCATCCCAAACTTGATTTGGGATCCATTTCTACGCCGTAATAATGGATCCCAGCCCTCCAAAGGTCCGCCAGAGGCGGATTTCACTTCAACCTACGGTTGGATTTACAACTTTCGCTGGGATGACAATTGGATTCGGTAAAGCGCATTTTTTTATTAGGATTGGTATTAGAGCACTTTAATATTTTCTGCTCTGCTTTATGCCGACAGCCGAAGACGCAACAGGCAAAAAACGAGCACGAAAAATTAAAGTGCTCTAGTTGGCGATTAGCCAATCGGCGGCGATCGCGGTGAAGTCTATCATGTCTACGTAGCCGTCTGCCGGGTTTGTATCGGCTCCGTTGCAGTTGTTGTTGCTTCCGTCGCAATCTTCTCTTAGCCACTCTGAGGCGAGGACGAGTAAGTCTGCGAAGTTTACAATGCAGTCGTCGTTGACGTCGCCGTCCATATCGCCGGTGCATGTTATTATTGCGTCTATCCACGATGCGTATGCGCTTACCCTTACGGCGTCTTGATAGTCTCCTGTCCATGCCTGTGCGTCGGAGTACAGGCTTGTGCCATGCCACTGTACGGCTCTTGTCAGGCCTGCAAGCTCCCAGTTGCTCGATTGTTTTGTGAACCATCCGCCGCCTGAGTCATAGATGGCGGCAATGCCTTCATAGTCGTCGTCGGCGGTTGTGTGTGCGCTGAAATAAGCGACGAGAACTTTCGAAGTGTAGATGTTGTCGCCGTCGATCAGGATGGTGCCTGTCCCGTCTACGGTGTTTGTTGCCCATCTAAGCGGCGAGGAGTTGCCGGAAGCGTAGTCCCATTCGTATCTCATGCCGGGAATGATCACGTTGCCTCTACCGTTTCCGTGGCCGCCTATTACGATGTCCCTGTCGATCTCGTCTGTGTTAATGTAAATCTCTGCAAAGTTTGCCAGGTTTGGGTTTTCATTGGCCGGCGTTGTCAGTCTAACGACTTGAATGTCTGAATTTCCGAGGGGTCCGCCGATCCATTGGGAATTCGAAATGCAGTTGTAATTTACGCCGTCGATGTTGACGGTTGCCGGTGTTGTGTTTTGATGACGGGTTGTCAGTATCCAGTTTGGGGCGATAACTACGAAGCAGGAGTTCCAACTCCACCTGCCGACGACGAGGTCATTGGGTCTGTCTGTCCATGTTCCGTCGGGCTCGCCGTTTGGGTGGAGAATGATCGCGAAAGCTGACGCCGACAAGGCGCAGAGGATGATCGCAAAAAACAACAGGCATATACAGTTTTTTTGGTGTAAGCCCAAGCCTCCTCCAGATTACGTGCGAGCTGAAACTATCCACAGAACCATCATACCAAAAATTGGGCGGTTTTCATAGCAAAAACTGCTATTTAGTGCGTAATGCGGGTTTTTGCGATGCTTTGGCAGATTTGCATATGCCTTTACTCTTCTATGATCTCTAGCATTTCCGCGTCGATATCGACGCTTGTAGCCTGTCCTAGCATTTCGACCTGTAATATCAGCCGATACTTTTGCTGGGTTTGAATTACGACCCCTTCTGTTCCCATCAGCGGTCCTGCGAGCACCCTGCATCGTTGACCTTCTTTGATGGACGATTCTGGTCTTAGTATCTCATCGCATTTGATGGCGGTTTCTATCGGCGTAAGATCCTTTATTATCCTGTCCTGATTTTTGACCTCGATCAAGCCGGCGACTCGGTTTGTTCTAAGGACTTTGAGCCTGTCGTCTTCATTTCCGCAAAAGAAGAGGTATCCTGAAAAAAGGGGCAGCAGGGAACGGATCTTTCTTCCCCGGTTCTGTGAGACTTTCCAGCTCATTGGCAGAAAATAGCTGATGTCCTTATTTTTCAACTGCCACGCGAGAGCCTTTTCGTTCCTGCTCTTTGTGTGTGCGACCCACCATTTTCCCTGGAAGTCCTTTATTTTCCTGTCGTCCGGCCATGTGACAGGCGGGTTTTCACTTTCCTTTAGCACGGTGCAATTCTCCGGTTACAACTTTATGCCTTTACAATTTTGCTTCTATTGCTTTTGACATTTGCGGTCGCATTCCTGGTGTCTATTACGAGCTTCGCATTTTTGACGATCATGTTGTAATCATATTCGCTGTGTGCAGTCGATATAAGCACTGCATCGTATGATGCGATCATTTTTGCAGTCAACTTCCTGCTCTTCATCTTAAGGTCGTGTTCTCTTTGCTTGTGAGTTTTCGGGATGAACGGGTCGTTGTAATCGACCTTTGCTCCCTTTTCTTTTAGCAGTTCAATGAGCTCGATAGAGGGAGACTCACGGAGATCGTCGATGTCTTTCTTATAAGCAAGCCCTAAGACAAGCACTTTTGAACCTTTTAGGCTCTTGCGTTTTTCATTAAGTGCTTCCATGGTTCTGTGTATGACATAGTTGGGCATGTCGGTGTTGATCTCACCGGCCAGTTCTATGAATCTCGTGGGCATTCCGTACTGTCTTGCCTTCCATGTCAGATAGAAAGGATCGATCGGAATGCAGTGTCCGCCAAGTCCCGGACCCGGGTAGAAGGGGTTAAAGCCGAAGGGCTTTGTGCTTGCCGCTTTTATCACTTCCCATACGTCGATGCCCATGCGGTCGAATACCATTTTAAGCTCGTTAACCATTGCGATGTTGATGCAGCGGTAAACATTTTCGAGAATTTTTGTTGCCTCTGCCGCTTCGACAGAGGAGACAGGGACGGTGTTTACGATGGCGATCTCATATAATGAGCATGCGATCTCAAGGCATTTTTCGGTAAGTCCGCCGACGACCTTTGGTATTGTTTTTGTCGTGAAGTTTGCATTGCCCGGATCCTCGCGCTCTGGCGAGTATGCCATGAAGAAATCTTTGCCCGCTTTCAGCCCCGATCTTTCGAGGATAGGTGCCATCAATTCTCGTGTTGTTCCGGGGTATGTCGTGCTTTCGAGAACGACGAGTTGGTTCTTGCGGATGTATTTTGAGATCGTTTCGCAACTTTTTACGACGAACTGCATATCCGGTTCGCGGCTTTTTGTAAGCGGTGTCGGGACGCAGATCAGGATCGCATCAACGGATTTTAAGCGTGACATATTGCTTGTGGCGACAAACTTTTTGTCATCGACCATCTTTTTGACCTGCGAGTTGGGGATATGCTTTAGTATGCTT
The DNA here is from genome assembly GCA_023143375.1 of Planctomycetota bacterium. Lineage (GTDB taxonomy): Bacteria > Planctomycetota > Phycisphaerae > Sedimentisphaerales > Anaerohalosphaeraceae > JAFGKL01. The sequence goes on along the minus strand of JAGLHQ010000063.1, from coordinate 880 downwards.
TTGCCGGAGTTTAGCTTTTTGATCTTTGGCTCGTCGATGTCAAAACCGACGACCTTGATACCCGCAGAGGCGAACTCACGGGCAAGGGGCAAGCCAACATATCCAAGGCCCAGTATTCCAACAACAGCTTTTCTTTCTGAAATCTTCTTTTCAAGAATGTTCATCGTTTAAAACATCTCCCAAAATATTATCTATAGCGTTTATTGCGAAACGCCCATAATAGCGTCTAAGCCGCAAAAGTCAAGTGTGTGTTAAAATAACGATTATGGCGATCTCAGATCGTGGCAATGAGATATTGAGTGTCGGTGCTGAACTTTATAACTCCGTCGTAGACAGCCGGGATCAGCATCGTATCGCCTTTTACAAAGTCCACGGCCTCTGTGCTCGGTCCCTCGATGGTTCCGGTGCCGGTGATAAAGATCAATACTTTCATCTGGCCCGGTGAAAGCAGAAGCTGCGAGTCGCCGGCCTCGTGGCCCTTATCGACTTTGAATTCGTCTGCATCTGCGAGTCTGCCGATGCTTTCGACGGAAAGGTTGTCGCCCGACGGGTCAAAGTGGATGCTTTCCAGCGAATCTTCGACATGCAACTGTCGCCCGTTACCCTGATCGTCGAGCCTGTTCCAGTCGAATACTCTGTATGTCGTGTCCGATGGTTGTTGTATCTCAGCGATCAGCAGGCCCTCGCCGATGGCGTGGATGGTCCCTGACGGCAGGAAGTGACAGTCGCCAACTTCGACTTCTACTTTTTCCAGGAGGTCGGCGGTTGTCCCGTCTTCTATCGCTTGTTTGAATTGTTCCTTTGTTGTGCCGGGCTTTAGCCCCTTGTATATCGCGGCGCCGTCAGCGGCGGCGATGATGTACCAGCACTCGGTTTTCGG
>JAGLHQ010000062.1 GCA_023143375.1 Planctomycetota bacterium | reverse complement strand
AGCAGCGGGAAGGGCGGGACATAGTTTTCGTTGCCGGTGATCTCTTCGGGAAATTCTGCAATAACCTGATCGATGGTCTTGCCTGCGAGCGGTCCGTTGACGATCTCGGATTTGTCCTCGGGCAGGTCCGCAAGCTCCCAGCTTTCACCGATGGAACCTGCGGGGATGTCCTTGCCAAAATAGGTTTTAAGGGCCTGTCCGCCCCAGATACGTTCTTTGAATATTGCTTTGAATTTTAAAGGATATAGTTTCATAGCATGTGCCTTTCTATTGTTGACCGGTTGTTTGGTCCTCGGTTCCTTCGGGGCATTCTTCTGTGTGCTTGTGTTCGTGCGGGTGGCTATGGTGCGAGTGCTCCGTGCATTCGCATACGCTTACAAGCTTTATATCAGACTTTACAAAGAGCAGCGGAAATACGATATCGCTGATGCAGCAGGGCAGCCACACGGCGATAAACAGTATTACGAAAATGCCGGCTGCCACGCCTGCGGTCATTTCCGAATTCATGTTCATCAGTATGTGCGCAGACGATGCCCACGTGCTAAGAAGGACGTGTCCTGCGTGCGGGAACTTTGTTCGCGGCAAAAAGTAGGCGATGATAACCCCAATGATCGCAGCGGTGTATATGACCTGCCAGTCCTCGATGAATCCAAGATGAATGCGATGCTCCGAGCAGTGGCTTGTATCGGCATGCTCATGGTCGTCAGCGCCCATCGCGTCGTCGTCTTGTTCGGTATTCTGATGAACATCCGCGTGTGTTGGTACGTCCAGGCCCAGCAGCGTTTCACCGATGTAGGGGATTACAGAATCGCTAAGGCTCGCGATGCCGATAGAGCCGACCACGCCGACGACCAGAACCAGCAGGAAGCGATTTACTTTTCTGTGCAGCTCGAACATCGAAGCGGTCACCATCGCGCTTAGCAATACGTGTGCGGGGTGAAATATCTCGAACATCGCCGAGGCTTTTTCACTGGCGATGTTGCGGAAGATCAGCATAAAGAGCAACCCGATGGTGGCGCCGAAAATGGTGAACGGGGCGTGTCCCTTTAGCTCTGCTCCAATATGTTTAAGCTTTTCGTTCATATGATTCCGTCAAAAGATATTTTGAATCTGCAAGTATAGCCATTATTCCCGCTGTTGCAATATCTATAATCGGCGGTTTGGGTTTGAGCTGCCAGAGTTTTGCTTGTGAAACAGCAAGCTAAACAATACATAAACCGCAGTTTTCCTTCTAGAAGGGCGATTTTCGTGCATTTCGACCTATACCATGTTGTTTAATTTAAAATATTTATCGTTTTACATAAAAAAATATTTGACTTACATAAAATATGGTGTATATTATCATTATGGCTATTGAAATAAAATTAGATTTGGTAATGGTTCAAAGAAAAGTCAAACTGACAGATCTTGCACAAAGGGTTGGTATATCGGCGACGAATCTATCACTGCTAAAGACGGGCAAGGTAAAGGGGATTCGGTTCAGTACGCTCGAAGCTATTTGCAGGGAGTTGGAATGTCAGCCGGGCGATGTGCTTGAGTATGTGCCCGATTTCGTTTGATCTTTAAATGGACAATTAAACAAGGAGATGAAGATGGATTCTGTATTAACGGGTCAGTGCATGGAAAATAAGAATATATATAAATTCGCAGGTTATTGTGCGATTACAAGCGCTGTCCTGTATATACCCGTTTGTGTGGTCTCGATTGCATACGAAATACCTTCAACATCAACTCCTGTGCTTTTACCGTTTATTTTTATATTTAGCGTAGTTCAGGCTGCGTGCAGCCTGTATGCCTTTAAAAGGTTCAGGGACTACCTTAACGAAAACTATGATTTTCATGCTATCGATAAACTTGTGATGCCAATTATAATACTATGTGCAGTTCTCACAGTGATTAGCCTGTTGGGTTATATAGCGCCGCAACTAGAGCTGTTATTCATGATTCTGATGGCTGTTATGGGGATTGCTGGTGCGATAGTGCTAATATTCTATAGCGTGTTTCTGCTGCGGCTGGAAGTTTCGCTAAACGGCCTGCTAAAGCCGTATGCGTACACTATGATAGCTGCGTGTATTTGTTTTATGCTCTTCATTTTAATCCCGATAGGTATGATCCTTGCGGCGGTGACGGATATTCTTCTTGGGCTTATCCTGCTAAAACCAAAAGAGGAAATGCAAGTCGATTTTGTTTAAAGCATTCAGATTCGGATCGCTTAGGTTATGCTCCGACGCTTCTTATGATGGCAAGGACCACGAGCATACAGCCGGCCAGAAGGGCGGCACGGGCAATACGCATTGCCTGCGTCTCCGGGGTGATCTGCCGAAATATGAACATGCAAACCGATGCGATTAAGACAGTTCTTAACAGTAATGTGAAAATTGATAACATGCCTCCATCTTACCTATTTTAACGCAGAAAAGCAAGGCTTTTTTGCCTATTTTAACTACTTCAAGTGTAAATACTGTAAATTCTGCGTTTTTTTTAAGATTTCTAAAGAAATTTGGGATATTGTGTCGAGAATAACATTGTATTTAAAGGATTGTTTTGGTTTTGATTTAGGAGAATCGTAATGAATGTACTGAATCAGGTTAAAAGATGGCTTGGTGAAGTAACTGAGATCGCATTGTTGTTGATCGCAGTTGGAATTGCAGTTGAGATCCTGTTTGGTGCCTCGGTACCATTTTTTGGAAGTGTTGTCGCGAATCTGACATCACTCCTCAGCTCGCTTGGTGATAACGGCCTGGTTGGTCTGATCGCCTTAAGCATCATTCTGTACTTGTTTAACAAGGGCAGAGCAGCAACACACGATTAGTAAAACCCTGATTTAACACCTTGATATTTAAACAGCAAAAGCCCGGATCGTTACGATCCGGGCTTTTTTTTTATCAAAAGTAACGCCAAGAGGCGGGTATTATATTGTTGTAACGCTGCTTTTGGATTTTTCGGTTTTTATCTCTTGCAGCGGCTGTTGCGGAACTTGCCTGAGATTGCCCTCTATTTCGCTAAGTGTTGCTGTTGCGACAGCCAGGACCGGTTTAAAGCCAAAAGCAAGCCATGTCGATTCGGCCTCATAGTTGCCTACGGCCCATTTTAGAGTAACCGATTCGATCCGATGCAGTTTGAAGAAGTCTAATAAAGAGCTTACCATCGTTTTGCAAAACCCCTTTTTTCTATGTGTTGCGGCGACCCAGATGTTGTCTATCTCACCAGATCGTTCAGGTATGTAGCCGTCATGGAAACATATTCTTCCCAAACCTGTGCCGATGAGCTGCCCGGAATCGGTGTCCTCTAAAACAACCATTCGTGAGTTGCTGTCTGTGATCAGGTCATGATAGTATTTTGTGAGTCTTTCAAGGTGTTTGTTGTTGATTTGCCACAGGAGCTGGTTTTTGTCAAGCATGTGCTTTTGCAGGCAGAGTTGTGTTTTTACGAGTTGCGAAACATCGTCGAGGCATGCG
>JAGLHQ010000061.1 GCA_023143375.1 Planctomycetota bacterium | reverse complement strand
ACGCAGCTAGTGCTGTAGATGTCGCCAAGAGCGTCATGGCTGCATAACTGATTTTGTTTTTATTCATTTGTTTATGAAAGGATAAAATCTTGAGTAAAGAATTTATCTCTATCGCCGAGTCCGTACACGCATCCATACCAACCCACGCAAAAGCCATGAAAGCTTTGGCCGATAAAGGCATTGAGGCATATTCCGCATCTTCAGAAGACCTCGATCATGTTATAGATCTCATCGAGACACAGGTACAAGACGGTGCGACCTATATAGCCGTCAACCTTGACGCGCTTGGCGAAGACGATCCGCAAATAGCAGTCGATCACATGATCGAGTACGTAAAGCTTGTTCGCAAGCATGGAAACGGTGTTCCGGTGTGCATCGACAGCAGCGATGATAACGTTCTTATCGCAGGACTAAAGCAATGGTACAACACCGATCGAACCGTAAAGAAACCCCTGATCAATTCGATCAAGGTTTATTCGATGAACAACCTGTTTCCGTTAAAGAAAGATTACGATTATGCTTTCGTAGGTCTCCTAATGAGCGAGCAGGGCGGACAGCACAGCATCGACGAACTTTATTCTTTGGCAAAAGAAATATTCGACGAAGCAGTGAATAAATACGGTTTTGATCCGGACGATATAATTTACGACTCGACCGTTTTTCCGCTTGCGATTGATATGCCCATGACCCCGGGCGAGCCGAGCTACACGCATAAAACTTTCCAGACAATGAAAAAGATCAAAGACGACCCAAAGATGCAGGGCGTTCATTTCTCCGGCGGGATAACAAACTGCGCACGCGATCTACCCGCCAGAAAGATCGGTGTAATGCGAGCTTTCGTTCATAAAGCAATGGAGTATGGTTTAGATGCAGGCATCGTAAACCCGAAACACAACCTCTCAGGTGGAAACGCAGACCCCGAACTGATAAAGATTGTAGAAGCTTTCGGGGATATAGACGGCTCAATGGATAAGCTAAACGATGCCATGATGCTGATGGCGGATTTTTGTAAAAGTTGCAGATAAATACGGACTCGATTTTTTCCTCCTCCTTATCGAGGTCAAGACCGGCTACTTGTAGCGGGTCTTTTTTTTGCGCAAATCGTACATTAGCCCGATTTTTGATATTTTTAACTTGTAATCGACAGTTTTCACGCTATACTGCTGGGGTATATATGAACTGCACTTACAATTAGCCTTCCTTAATTATGATGATCAGGAAGTTTTCCTGTGATTCAGTAGATCGTTCAAATTCACCGAATACACCGATAATGCCGATATTATTGTATTAATCACGGCTATGGTGGTTAAAGTTAAATCAATGCGAGTTGTTGTTTCGACTTGCGAAATATTATTTTAGGAAAATCAAATGCCATTTAAAACAATGGGGCTTGCTGACCCGCTGGTTCAGGGTATCCTGGCAACAGGCTATACCGCTCCAACCGAAATACAATCAGAAGCCATACCGGCTGTCATAGCCGGCAAAGACATCATCGCATGCGCCCAGACAGGCACCGGTAAAACCGCCGCTTTCGTATTGCCCATCCTCAACCGCATCGAAAACGTCCCCCAAAAGGCAAAAAAGAAGAAGACACGTGCACTGATAGTGACGCCCACCCGTGAGCTCGCCGTTCAGATCGAAAAAGCCATTCAGGGCTACGGACGATTCATGGACCTAAAAACCATCGCTCTTTATGGCGGTTCACGCATCGACATACAGATGAGGCATCTGAGAAAGGGCATGGAGATCATCGCCGCCACCCCCGGCAGGCTCCTCGATCTTATCAATCGCGGTTCGGTAAACCTCTCCATGGTAGAGATCCTCGTCCTCGACGAAGCCGATCGCATGCTGGACATGGGCTTTATTGAAGACATCAAAAAGATCATCAAGATACTTCCCGTCAAACGACAGACACTGCTCTTCTCGGCGACGATGCCGGCTGGTGTAAAAAAACTCGCACAGACCATTCAGAAATCGCCAAAGACCATACAGATCGGTCGCCAGCACAATCCCATTGAAACGATCACCCAGCACATTTACCCCGTCCCGCACATCCAGAAGATGGAGATGCTTTTGCACCTTTTCAGCAAAGGCGAAATGTACAGCGTGCTGATATTCTCAAGAACAAAACGCGGCGCCGACAGGATATGCAAACGGCTAAACAGAGGTAACATCGAAGCGGTCGCCATACATTCAGACAGAACACAAAGCCAAAGGCTTCGTGCCCTCGACGGGTTCAGACGCGGACAATATAGAGTCATGGTTGCCACAGACATCGCTGCAAGAGGCATTAACGTCGAAGGCATCTCGCACGTCATAAACTTCGACGTGCCCGGATACGCGGAGGACTATGTTCATCGCATCGGTAGAACCGGACGTGCAGAAGCGACCGGAGATGCCATAACCTTTGTTTCGCAGGACGAGGTGCTAAACCTTAAAAAGATAGAAAGGTTCATCGAATGCAAATTCAAACCGGAATTGCTAGATGACTTTAACTACAACCAGAAAGTAGACATCCACTCATCACTACCCGGCCAGGGCAAAAAAAGCGGCAGGGGCGGTTCCAAGCCAGGTTCCTCGCAACGCCGACGCTTTAAAGCCAAACAAGGCGGGAAACCAAAACCTAAAGCAGGTGCAAGACCAGCTAAACCAAAATCCGGAACAGGCAAACCAAAACCAAAGACAGGTGCAAGGAAAGCAAAGTCTAAAACCAGTGCCAAAAAGGCCAGGCCGAAAAGCGGCGCAAAAAGATGGTCAAACAAATCCGGAAAAAACGCGTCACGAAACAAATCTAAATAGCAAACCTATGCCCTGAAGGGGCTATATAAAACAATCCGTGAAAGCTGATGCGATTACCCATTGTTTTATAATGAACCAAAAAAAAGGCCGGCACGCCCAAGCGTTACCGACCCTTTGCATATTAAGTTTTAGCACACGCAGTTTTCATCGAAAGCAAAAAAAGCGTTCGGTTTCGTAGACATCTGTTATACTTAACAAACTAACGGGTCACGATCTTATCTGCCTAAAGGCAGTTATTTCCTGCTTGCTTCGTTCTGCTCGCGACGTCTGATGATGATATCTTCAGCCATCTTCACTGGAACTTTCGCATAGTGGCTCATTTCCATTGAGAACGTCCCCATCCCCTTGCTCATGCCGCGAATAATAGTTGCATACCCGAACATGCTCGAAAGCGGAACCTGTGCCTGTACAACCGAATAGTTGTCACGAGCCTCGATACCAAGGATGATCCCTCGTCGTGAGTTAAGGTCGCCAACGATGGATCCCTGGAACTCGGTCGGCATCTCGATCTCAACGCCCATGATAGGCTCCAGCAAGCAGGGCTTTGACATATTGAACGCTTTGATGAAAGCACCTCGCCCAGCCGCCTTAAACGCCATATCGCTTGAATCAACCGAGTGAGAAGAACCGTCATCGAGACACATTTTAACACCGACGATCTCATAGCCCGCCAAAGGACCTTTCTTCATCGCTGACTGGAAGCCCTTATTAACCGCAGGGATATATTCCGTTGGAATTCGTCCGCTGGTAATATTATCTTCAAATTCATAGTTCGGATCGTCTTCGCCGTTTAATGGGATCAGACGTCCGACAACATGACCGAACTGTCCCGAACCACCGGTCTGTTTCTTATGACGGTGATTGAATTTCGCTTCGATCGTAGGTGCTTCGCGATAGCTAACGCTGGGAACGCCAACTTCGACGGTCGCCTTGAACTCGCGACGCATACGCTCGATATAAACATCAAGGTGAAGCTCGCCCATCCCGGCGATGATCGTCTGACCCGTCTCAGGATCGGTACTGACACGGAAAGTAGGGTCTTCTTTCATAAATCGGCTAAGAGCCTTACCCATACGTTCCTGATCCGCACTGCTGTCAGGTATAATAGACAGGCTGATAACAGGATCTGCCACGAAAATACTTTCAAGCGAATAGTTCACTCCAGCGCCGCAGTATGTATCACCGCTTGCACAATCGACCGCAACCAGTGCGATGATATCGCCCGGGCCCGCATCGTTAACATCTTCTCTATCGTTAGCATGCATACGAACGATCCTGCCGATACGTTGTTTCCTGTTCGTCCGTGCATTGCGATACTGCTGACCCTTGACGATCCTACCCTGATAAATACGTGCATAGCTAAGCTGACCGAACGATTCGTCGGTGATCTTAAAAACCATCGCAACAAGCGGGGCGTCGGGATCGGAAGCCAAAGGAACTTCGGTGCCCTCGTTATCATGGTCACGTGCAAAGCTCGAACTGTCAAGCGGGCTTGGAAGATAATCGCATACAGCATCCATTATCGCCTGGACACCCTTATTCTTAAACGCAGACCCCATCATAACTGGAACGATGTCCCGGTTGATAGTAGCCTCGCGGATAGTCTCGCGGATCATATCGATCCCCACTTCCTGCTCTTCGATCATCAACTCCATCATGTCGTCATTGAACATGCTAAGAGCGTCCATCATCTCTTCGTGACACTGCTTTGCCTCGTCAACATACTCAGCAGGTATCTCACTGCGAACAACTTTTTCGCCGTCTTTACCTTCAAACGTAAGTGCTTCCATCGCCACAAGATCGATCACACCCACAAAGTCGTCGCCCGCACCCATATTCAGTTGGATAGGAACAATATTAAGGCCAAGCTTTTCCCTGAGGTCCTGGCATACGCGTTCAGGATCGGATCCAACACGGTCCATCTTATTAATAAACGCAATACGAGGTACCCCGTAACGTTTCATCTGCTGATCGACAGTAACCGACTGGCTCTGAACTCCACCGACGGCACAGAGGATCATAATGGCCCCGTCAAGTACTCGCAAAGAACGCTCCACTTCAACCGTAAAGTCAACGTGCCCCGGCGTGTCGATAATATTAACGCATTTATCGCCCCAGTTAACCTGCGTCGCAGCTGAAGCAATCGTGATACCACGCTCACGCTCAAGCTCCATAAAGTCAAGCGTAGCTCCCCCGGAACCGCTCTTATCGCCGTGAACTTCCTGCATACGATGAATTCTGCCTGCATAAAACAAAATGCGTTCGCTCAGCGTCGTCTTACCGCTGTCGATATGTGCCGAGATACCAATGTTCCTGATTTTCTTAATGTTTTCCATGATTCCTAAACTACCCTTTTATTTCCATTACTATATTTCAATTTCTTTCAAACTACATATATACTTCTCAGGTACCTGTTATGCTTAGCCGACTGATGGATTATATAGTTATCTGCCTAAAAGTAGTCCATCACTGTTGTTTTAGTAGATTACAGGTAAACCAGAAGTGCTAAGTCAATCTAAAAGTAAACAAGCGTACCAATATACCATAGTTAATCGGCAAAAAGCAAGCAAAAATTAACTTTTTTTGAAAAAACGCCGTTTTCAGCCCAGTTTTGCAACCAACCCAGAGTTAATGTCCAAAATCTTAAACCCTACTCTGACGCAGCCAGAAATGTTTTGATCATTGGCATCTTGGTCATTATTGCTTGTTTAGGATTTCGGATTTAGTGCTTAGGGTTTGAGAAATAGCCCTTTCAGGCCTATTTCTTAGCCTGTCGGCTGAGTCTCTTTCGGTCAACCTCCTTTAGCATCCGCTTGCGCAGACGGATCGAATTCGGACATATCTCCACAAGTTCGTCCTCCTGAATGTATTCCAGCGCCGCCTCAAGCCCAAGCTTTCGAGCGGGCCGAACCTTCGCAGCATCGTCTTTACCAGAAGACCGCACATTAGTAAGCTGCTTACCCCGCACAGGATTTACAGGAATATCCTTGTCCTTGCAATGCTCGCCGACGACCTGTCCTTCATAAACCTTTTCCCCGGGTTCGATAAAGAAAACCCCTCTGTCATACAGTCCGTCAAGTGCATACGCAGTAACCGGCCCCGGCTGCATCGCGATCATAACCCCGGCCTTGCGCTGAGGTATTGAACCGCGCATCGGCTCGTATTTTTCGAACGTATGGTGCATGATCGCGCGTCCTTGCGTTGCGTTAAGCATCCGCGTATGCAAGCCGAAAAGCCCGCGAGAGGGGATCATAAATTCCATATGAACGAAATCATCGGCACCGCTTTTCGCGTCGATCTTAATTATCTCGCTCCGCCTGTCGCCCAGGAGGCTCATCACGGCGTTCTGGCAATCCAGCGGACAATCCACCGCCAGCAACTCTATCGGTTCGTGACGGATGCCGTCGATCTTTCGTATGATAACGTTAGGTTTACCCACGCAAACTTCGTAACCCTCTCGTCGCATATTTTCCAGCAAAATTCCAAGATGCATCAGACCTCGCCCGGAAACATTGTATTCCTCCGGCGATTGACCCGGTTCAACGCGAAGCGCCACATTCTGCTGAAGCTCTTTTTCAAGCCGCTCCCCGATCTGCCTGCTGGTGATATACTTCCCGTCCTTACCCGCCATAGGCCCGTCATTGATACGGAACGTCATCGTCATCGTAGGCTCATCGATAGGGATAACCGCAAGCTGCGACGGGTTGTCCGCACACGCGATAGTGTTGCCGATCTCAATGGGGTCAAGCCCCGATATCGCACAGATATCGCCCGCCTGCACCATCGAAACCTTCTTTCGCCCAAGCCCGTGGAATTGATGTATCTGCATTACCTTTTGCTGCGTATGGAGCCCCTCAGCATCGATAACAGTGACTTTCTGTGCCTCGCTCATCTCACCCGAGAACACTCGACCGATAGCGATCTTACCGACATAATCGGAATATTCCTGATTCGTCACCAGCATTTGCAGCGGGGCGTTAACGTCCACATCCGGTGCCGGAACGCGGTTGATGATCGTGTCAAATATAACCTGCATATCGTTTTCTTTTATGTTATCAAGATCGTCCGTTGCCCACCCGTCACGTGCCGACGCGTATATCAGCGGAAAATCAAGTGCCTCGTCGTCGGCACCAAGCTGGACCAGCAGATCGAACACTTCGTCAACAACATTGTCAGGTCGGCTGTTAACACGGTCGACCTTATTGATGATCACGATCGGTTTAAGCTTATGCTCAAACGCCTTGCCAAGAACAAACCGTGTCTGCGGCATAGGCCCTTCAAACGCGTCAACCAGAAGCATGACACCGTCTGCCATTTTCAGTACCCGCTCGACCTCACCGCCAAAATCAGCATGCCCCGGCGTATCGATCAGATTGATCTTATACTCGTTACCGTCAGCATTAGTGTAGTTGATCGCACAGTTCTTGCTAAGGATCGTTATACCACGTTCACGCTCAAGCGGATTAGAGTCCATGATAAGACCGTGCTGACCGCCTTGCAGTTTGTTAAGATCCTCATTACGGAACATCCCCGAGTGATACAACAGCTTATCGACAAGCGTCGTCTTGCCATGGTCAACATGTGCAATGATCGCTACGTTACGAATATAATCGGAATACATAATAATCTTTCAAAAAGGACCAGGTAGTTATCGGTTTGTTGTAATCATCGTCGTGTGAGCGACTTAAACTACACATATTTCCAATAATGTAAAACTAAAACTGTTTCCCACTGTACGATAACATTGCCGACGGGTTCGGTTTATTACCTTTTTATATCGAATTTGCTCCGGCGAACATCCGAAAAATGGTACATTTTTGTCTTAAAATGCACTCTTGCCATAAAACTGACCGATAGTTATAATATAAAGAAGTATCGCCATCGGCGATTCTTCTATTTTTCATTTTAATATTTGATATTTAATTTGGATTTAGTGTGGCACAGCAGGCATGGTTCAAAAAAGTATTCCTTTACTTTAGATACGGGCTTATCGAACGCATTAAGTTTTCCGACAAAGGGCGCCGGATAAAACTTACTAACACCCGCGCAAAAACCCGCCCGGGCCTAACAGATTTTGAGCAGCGTTTCTGGTTTTGGCCCGTCGTCTGTATCATTTCATTTTCGCTTTTTTCCACCGGCATAATGCTTCTCGCCCCCGATCTCGGCAGAAGAAGTGTTTGGGCGGGTCTTATCGCCGGCACCCTTGCCGTAGTCATTTGCATTTTAATTCGTACACTTAGGCGCCAGCGGTTTTTAACAATGCGTACCGAGCATCGTCTGGACCGGGCAAACTGGGAACTCGATAGGTTCATCATCGTCCTCCTTCGCGGCCTGCGACTCCCGCTAAAAAATATTAAAGACAGCACAAAGCATATCGGTAAGCAATGCAAAACACTCCAGCACCATCTTAAAGAGATAGACATCACAGACGATGCAAAAGAGCTCATCGGCAAGGGCGACAATTCGGCGATACTCGCAAACGCAAAGAACGCATGGAAGAACGCAGGCGACATCGACACGATTGTTCAGGGACTGCTCACACTTGGACGCCTTCGCAAAAGAAACCTGCAAAAGTCATGGATCGACATGAACTCACTCGTCGTAGGAATCGTCGAAGGTTTTCGTAAAGAAGTAAACGTTACCGGCACAAACGTTCAAATGCGCGACCTTCCAAGCTGCCTCGCCGACCGTGTAATGATACAGCAACTCTTTGAGGCATTGATAAAAAATTCTCTCGCCGCTATTTCCGCCAGCCGAGACGGTACGATAAAGATGTGGGGATGGGTAGAAGGTTCAAGAGCCGTCTATTGCGTCGAAGATAACGGAATAGGCATCGCCGCAGAAAACAGGGACAAAATATTCGAGATGTTCTACACCGTAGACCCCCACAGACCAAAGGGCACCGGCTTAGGGCTTAATGTTGTAAGAAGGGTAACAAGAAGACACAACGGAAGGCTATGGGTTAAAAGCACACTCGGCAAAGGCACAACAGTAACAATCTCACTGCCAATAAGATAAAACGCCGGCAAAGCCGGCCTCCAAATTATTTAACCCCCTCAATTCAGAGGGGGTTCTCATGACAATTTAAACTTGCTCCCCATTTGTCATCCTGAGCGAAGCCGAGGGATATATTTAAATAGAAAAATCCCATAAGCCCCGAAGGGGCGATATTCCATTATTTCAATTTTTTCCTTTTGCTTTGAGATTCATATTTGTTTAAAATTCGATATTAGGATTTAGTATTTACTGAAATTCGTTCCATTCGCGGCTAAATATTTTAAAGAGGTATTCATGGCAGACAAGATTAAATGGGGCGTTCTGGCAACAGGTTCCATCGCCCATAAATTCACCGAGGCTTTAAGTTCTCTCGACGATGTGGAACTTACCGCCGTCGGTTCGCGAAGTTTAGATAATGCCCGAGCATTCGCCGATCAATACGGCTTTAAGTCTCACCATGGAAGTTATGAGGAACTTGCACAAAACCCAGACGTCGACGTCATATATGTCTCCACCCCGAACACCTTCCATTGCGAAAACACCTTGCTTTGCATCGCTCACGGCAAGAGCGTCCTCTGCGAAAAGCCTTTCGCCATAAACGCCCGCCAAACTCAGCAGATGATAGATGCTGCTAATAAGTCGAACGTTTTTCTAATGGAAGCGATGTGGACGCGTTTCATTCCTGTTATTGCAGAAGTCAGAAAACTCATCGCTGCCGGTACCATCGGCGACGTCCGCAGCATGCAAGCCGATTTCGGTTACGCAAGCCGGCGTGATCTGCAAAGCAGGGCGTTCAACCTCGACCTCGGCGGCGGCGCACTGCTCGACGTCGGTATATATACCATCTCACTGGCATCAATGGTTTTCGGCGCCCAGCCGGCAACCATCTCCTCCGTCGCCCACCTTGGTCCAACAGGCGCAGACGAGCAGTCCGCATACCTCTTTGGCTATGACAATGACCGGTTCGCACAACTAAGCTCTGCCGTCGCAACTCAGACGCAGCGAGAAGTGCATATTCACGGCACAAAAGGCATGATAAAACTAAACGCTCCCTTCTGGTACTGCACCAAAGCCGACGTCATTATAGATGACCAAACAGAGACCATCGAGATACCATTAGATTGCAACGGTTTCGAGTACCAGGCCCGCCATGTAAACCGCTGCCTCCGTGACCAAAAGCTCCAAAGCGACATAATGCCCCAGAGCGAAACACTCGAAATAATGCAAACTCTCGACCGAATACGTGCCGATTGGCACTTGAAATATCCAAACGAGTAAGTTAAGCTAAGCGGTATGAAAGTATACGACGACATAAGATCGCTCGACGCCATCCCCGCAGGCCTCGCTCTGTCGATAGGCAATTTCGACGGCGTCCACCCGGGCCACCGCCACATAATCGAAACCTTAAAGGCCCATTCACCCAAAGGCGTCGCCGTAATGACTTTCGAGCCGCATCCCGTCGCGATCCTACACCCGGAAAAGGCACCCGGCATACTTACGCCGCTAGAATACAAAAAGCATCTCCTCGCCGCCGCCGGCGTCCAGCACCTGATCGTAATCCGCGACAGCTACCAACTGCTAAATCTGTCGCCCGCCGATTTCGTTGACGAATTTCTCGTCCGTCATATCAACCCCGCCATCGTCGTAGAAGGGGCCAACTTCAATTTCGGCTACGGCCGAAGTGGAGACATAAACACATTAAAAAAGCTCGCCGAAGGTAAGTTCGAAGTCGTAGTTGTCCAGCCGCAAAACATCGATATCCAATGCGGTGACCACAAAGCAATATCCTCCAGCTCGCT
>JAGLHQ010000060.1 GCA_023143375.1 Planctomycetota bacterium | reverse complement strand
CTGCCGACCAGATAATCCCCGCAGAAGGCGTCTACGCAGGCTTTGTAAGCATCGCAGATACAATGACCGACCTGTGCGCTATCGCCCAGAGAAGGCCCGCAGCATTCAGCATCGGAAGGGCGAAGACATTCATCACCGACCACCCGTTACTGATAGAGGCACACCTGTTAGAGGGCGACCCCGGCGACCTTACCGGCAAGGTACTCGCGATGGATTTCATAAAACGCCTCAGGTCACAACAAAGATTCGAAACTGGTGACAAACTTAAAAAACAAATACAACAGGATTGCACCGACGCAAAACAAGCCCTGCAATAAATAAGCACCGGCCTAGCCGGTATCCACGCGATGAAGTGGTTGCTTCATCGCCCAGCGGAGCGACCCCGAAGGGGAAAAGTAAATAAGCATCGCGAAGCGATTCCTCGGGCTAAATACTAGATGATAAGGTTCAGGACATCGTAGACCCGAGTAAGGGTCACGACATCGTGGACCGTATCAACTAACGACTAAAGACTGTTTAACACCTAAAGGGTGTTAAACAAATGCTGCGACCGCTACTATGATGCAGATGATCATCCCCAGCACGATCTTGCTGCCGGTTCCTACCATAACGCCGACCGAGGCGCCGACTCCCATCTTAACGGCATGGCCGGGTTTCATGTCGGCTCGTGTCAGTTCCATGCACCAGGTGCCGATGCCCGCTCCGATGCATGCGCCTATGAATGTGCCGACGAATGGCACGGGGATCATAAACGTCCCAGCCACCGCGCCACAAATCGCGCCCAGCAAAGCACCTGCCGCTCCGCGTTTGCCCGCCCCGGCCTTTTTGGCTCCTGCCATACAGCCGACAAACTCGATAACCTCGCCGATAAGCGCCAGAACGGTTATAGCCACCAGCGTGGGGATGCTAAAGACGCCATCGTCCCATTTCCATAACGCAAACGCCCAGGTAGAAACGACGATAAGCCAGTTACCGGGCAATGCAAAAAAGCTCAGCGTCCAGAAAACGCTATTGCAAAACAACAATCCTATAAGCCATACGTATAACATGCCCGTATTCTAAGCGAAACCAAAAGCTTTCGCAAACCCTAAGCATTAAATCAGGAACCCCAACCAGCTAAAGACGTCTCCGGCTGTTGGCCGGGTAAGGGTTTACCCCTTTGGGGTCGCTTCGCTGGGCGATGAAAAACATTTCATCGCGTGGAGGCCGGGTTGCCGGCGGTAATTTATTTGGGTCATCCGGTAAATGCGTTGGCGCGCACAATGCGAGAAAAACCCGGCTGTGCGTTTACGACCTAAGTGCCTGTGGTGGTGTGGAGAAAAAGCAGGTGTTAAAGGAAAGCAAGCTGGTTCTAAGTGGTTTCATAAACAGCCGTTGTGATTTCGTAGATTATTTGATAACATACTCAAACTGACCGTCAACGATCTGGATGTTAACGTAAGCCACTGCAATTAAAAGAGTTGCATGACAACTGTTTTTTAATAAAAGTGTATCGGCCGCTAGGCCGTATCCTTCCCTAACGACTAAAAACTAACGACTAACGACTCTCAATCTGACCAATCGGTCAGTTTGAGTAACTAAACAAGTTTCCACATTGACACATCCAGATCGCCCTCGACGAGTGTTCCCATCTTAGAGAGCAGCCCTTGCAGGTGCGGCGTTTCGAGATGCAGGTCCAGGTCCTCTTTGCTCCGCCATATCTCGTAGAACATAAACAGCGCTTCGTCGTCGGCTGAGACATGCAGGTCATATTTGATACATCCCGCTTCTGCCCGTGTCGGCTCGATCATTGAGGTCAGCTCGGCTGCCAGTGCCTTGGTTTGCCCCTCTTTGGCCCTTACTTTTGCGATAAGTGCTATCTGTGCATCTGCCATCGATCTTCTCCTTAAAATGGAAGTCTTCGTATTTCAACTGACAATCTTACCCCTTTCCGACCATCATTCAAGCAAAAAAAGACGCATGGGGAAACCGATGCCGGAAAATAAATAAAAAACACCCTGAACATATTCTACGGGAATTCCGTATAGTGTCCTGAGTATTTCATTTTTTAAGGAGAATATTATGAAATTCGCACACGCACTTATCTTACTGTTGTCAATTCAATGTTACGCTGCCGATCCTGTTGCACACTGGGCGATGGACGAGGGAACTGGAACGATCGCGTATGACTCTGCCGCAACCAATGACGGGTATTTCGTTGACAGTCCCGTATGGATAACCGGATATGACGGTTCAGGCGGTGCTCTTAGCTTTGATGGCGTCGACGATTATATTGAGGTTACAGGCTACCCCGGCGTCACCGGCAAAACATCACGAACATTCGCGGCGTGGATAAAAACAAGCAATATCAACGGTTCGATCATTACTTATGGCGATTATTCCGGTGGCGGTACCAAATGGAAATTCTATCTTGCAGACAACGTCGGATCGCCGGGCGCGATACAGGTTGACGTATACGGAGGTCACATCGTAGGATCGACAAATGTTGCCGACGGACAGTGGCACCACATAGCGGCCGTTCTGCAAGACGACGGAACGCCCGATGCAAGCGAGATCAAATTATACGTTGACGGTCTTGAAGAAGCTTATAGCAGTGTTGTGCCGGCACCGGTAAATACAGCCGGCGGCAGCGAGCTTCTGATAGGTGTGCTCGACAGCCAATCAAGCGGCATGATCCATTACTTTGACGGGCAAATAGATGAGGTGATGATCTTTGATACCGCGCTGGAACCTGTTGAAATAAGACAAATGGCAGGAGCGATCGTCGAGGTTAATACGCATTGGGCCTTTGACGAAACAGAAGGTACGATAGCTTATGACAGCGTCGGCAATTACAATGGCAATTTGATCGGCGGCCCTGTCTGGACACCCGGCCAGGTTGCGGGAGCCCTTGCTTTCGACGGAGTTGATGACTACGTAAGAGCGACAGATTATCCCGGCATCACCGGTACCCAATCACGAACATACGCCGCATGGATAAAAACAACCGACACGCAAGCCTCGATAATAGATTATGGAGATTATTCGGGCTATGGTTCCAAGTGGAATTTCTATATTCACGATGCTCCGGGTTCCTACGGTGCTATTCGGGTTTTCGCAAACGGAGGCGGCATATTGGGTACAACGAACGTCGCCGACGGTCAATGGCATCATGTTGCCGCTGTTCTAAAAGATGACGGTTCGCCGGATGCAAGCGAGATCAAACTATACGTTGACGGTGTTGAAGAAGTTTATAGCTATGTTGTACCGGCACCGGTAAACACAGCCGGCGGAAGCGAGCTTCTGATAGGTGCACGTTTAGACGAATCAGAAAGCGTCGGTCATCATCTTGAAGGGCAAATAGACGAGGTAATGATCTTTGATACTGCGTTGGAAGCTGCACAAATTCGTCAGTTGGCTGGGCAAACAGTTGTGCTCGATGGTCACTGGGCCATGGACGAAACGTCAGGAACAATAGCATACGATTCCGTCGGTACGAATGATGCGACTTTTGTTGGCGAAGGTGAGCCGGGCTGGACCACAGGGACAAGTCAGGCCGGTGGTGCGATAAGTCTGCAATATGAATATTTGCAGGTCACGGGCCATCCGGGTATCATCGGCACACACTCACGAACTTGCGCCGCATGGATCAAAACAGATCGAGGGGATTGTGCTATTATGACCTACGGTGATTATTCTTCCGCTGCTTCTAAGTGGAAGTTTCTTGTTTATGGTGGGGAAATCACGGTACAGGTAGGTGATGGTTACGTCATAGGCTCTACGAGGGTTAATGACGAGCAGTGGCACCATGTAGCTGCGGTTCTTGAAGATGACGGAACGCCCGACGTTAGTGAGGTCAAGTTATACGTCGATGGATTTGAAGAGGCAATAAGATATGTCTCACCTCAAGCCATAAACACAAGGATCGGATCGCATCTTTTAATAGGTGCGCTCTCGTCGTTGAACCAAGGTATCATTTGGGAATTTTACGGACTGATGGATGAGGTCCGGATTTACGAAAGTGCTTTAGACGCCGCAGGCATTCGTCAGTTAGCTGGCGTAACAGTTGAGCTGAATTCGCACTGGCCCCTGGACGAAACATCAGGCGATATCGCATACGATTCTATAAGCTCCAACGACGCTGTTTTTGTCGGAGCCCCGGTTTGGACTGCCGGCCAGATCGGCGGAGCAATCGATCTTGACGGCGAAAACGATTATTTGCAGGTCACCGATTATCGCGGCATAGGCGGCGGACACTCGCGAACATGCGCCGCATGGATAAAAACAACCGATACCCAGGCCGCGATCATCACTTACGGTGATTACTCGGACTATGGTTCCAAGTGGAAGTTTTATCTGAACGATACAATCGGTCCTGTAGGTGCGATACAGGTCGATGTAAACGGTGGCCACATCGTAGGGTCAACAAATGTCGCCGACGGACAGTGGCACCACGTAGCAGCGGTCCTTCGAAACGACGGCTTTGCCGATGTAAGCGAGATAAAGCTATACGTCGATGGTTTTCTGGAAAGCATAAGTGCTGATGACACCCCCGTAAATACCAGGGGCACACACGATGTGCTGATAGGCGCGCTTTCCGGTATGTCGGGCAGCATAGTCGCTCACTTTGACGGGCAAATTGACGATGTTATGATCTTAGATGTCGCCCTGAATCAGGACCAGATCCGTCAGGCAGCAGGCATCGTTTATAACGCAAATGTACACTGGGCATTCGACGAAACTACCGGAGATACAGCTTACGATTCATTAGGTTCAAATGATGGAATTCTTTACGGAGGTCCTTCATGGACCCCGGGTAAAGTGGGTGGTGCCCTCGATTTTGATTTTGACGATTATGTTCATGTGCCGAATTATAGAGGTGTCACCGGCACAGCATCGAGAACATGCGCAGCGTGGATAAAGATGGGACAAATGGATTCAAGACATGTTCAAATAATCAGTTGGGGCGATCTCGGTTGGGAGGGTAATGAAGGTGAAGTTTGGCGATTCGGTGTTGATGGGAGTAATGGATGGATTGAAGTTTCTGTAAATGTAGATGATGAAAGAGGCGTCATAGACGGAACAACAGACGTGACGGATGGCAATTGGCATCATGTAGCTGCTGTTCTGGAAGATGACGGCAGCCCCGATGTAAGCGAGATAAAGCTTTACGTTGACGGTAATTTGGAAACGATAGGCTATTTTAATCCTCAGCAGATAGATACCGGAAACGTCGCAGGCGTTTTGATAGGCGCCAGAACATCTGGTTACTGGTTTAACCCTTTTTATCCAATCGCTTCTTTTAACGGGCTTATGGATGAGGTCAGGGTTTATGACAGTGCGCTTACCGCCCAGAGCATTTGGCAGCTTTATATCTCAAGGCCTTGTGACCTTGATCTGAGCGGAACAGTTGACCTTATCGATTTCGGCATGTTCGCAACGGATTGGCAGCGGGACAACTGGCAGCTATATGAGCCCAACGAAGTTGCGTGGTGGCCAATCGAAGAAGGCGACGGAACAACCATTTATGATTCTGTCGCAGCTAACGACGGGTATTTTGTAGACACCCCCACATGGACCACCGGCCATGACGGCCAAGGCAGCGCACTTGGTTTTGATGGCATCGACGATTACATTGAGGTCACCGGATACGAAGGTGTGACCGGCACACAGTCCAGAACTTTTACCGCATGGATAAAGACCAATGTTACCAGCGCCTCGATAATCACTTATGGCGATTACGCCGGTGACGGTACCAAATGGAAATTCTATCTTAACGATATGTACGGAATCCCCGGTGCGATACAGGTTGGTGTATATGACGGCCACATCGTAGGATCAACAAATGTTGCCGATGGCAACTGGCATCACATAGCAGCCGTTCTGGAAGATGACGGCACACCCGACGTAAGCGAGATAAAGCTCTACGTTGACGGTGTCAAAGAGTCGTATAGCGACGTAATGCCCCATCCGATAAACACCTCTCTAGGATCCGACCTTCTGATAGGCGCTCTCGACAGCTTATCCTTAGGCATACTTCATTACTTCGACGGGCAGTTGGACGACATAAGGATATTCGATTACCCCCTAACCGCGCAAATGATACAGGATGTTTATAATGGTCTGGATCCCGTAGACATCATCTGCATTCAGCCGATTGCCGCAGATTTCAACAATGACTGTACTGCCGATATTTATGACCTCGTTATCTTCGCACAAGATTGGCTAAATAATCTTTAAACAACGCAAAAAAAAAGGGCCCATCGCGCGCGTGATGGTCCCTGTTTTTCATAACGTTTGTTTTGTGTTACTTTTTAGGCGTTGTAGCCCGAGCACCCGTTACTGCAACCTGTGCAGCTTTTGCCGAAGCCATTGAATTTATAGCATCCTCTTTCGCTCTTGTGGCGGCGAAGATGATCTCTTCGGCGGCCTGGCGTGTGTCATCGGCTTCTGTGATCTCTTCGGTCGCTATTACCTGAGTTGCCTCGACAGCTTCCATAGTTGCAACAGCAGCGCTTTCGGCTCGTACCACGGCGTTGTCTGCTACCGTCCCGGCCTTTTCAGCGGCATCGATCGCTTTTTGCTCTTCAGCAGCTTTCTTTACCGTATCGTTAGCACGTTGCTCAGCCAGGGTTGCCAGTTGTGTTGAATTCTTATTTGCCATTTTAAAACTCTCCCAATAAGGTAAATCCATTCACCGGTGAACATTATTTGTTAACAAATCTCTACGTCTACCAGTTAATCGTCAAAAACAGGGGGGTACTTAACGAATGAATAAAAACTTTTGCTCCCACCGTCCTATAAGTGCAGGCTATGCGCACTCCAAAGACATATAATCGGAAAAAATTGAAAAAAATTGAGACGGTTTTAGGGATGTACAGTCAGCAAGAATGTGTTTTACCATAGGATGTGCTTTCCTGCCCTGAGCGAAGTCGAAAGAAGCGCACGCGGAATCTGCACGTAATTCGTAATTGTTTTACAGGCCGTCAAGCCAGTTTTCGGCTAAAACTTTAACATCGTAAAGATCGATGCTTCCGTCCGGAGTATCCGTTGACCCGCTCAGATCATACCGCCCGTTGTAGTTCGCATCACCGTCAGTCGACAGCCACGCCGAGCTAAGAGCCTGAAGGTCAAAGTTGTTAACCACCCCGTCACCGAAACCAGGGGAAATATCGCCGTCTATTCGATCTATCGCCTCGAACAGAATAGCAGGATCGTCTTCAAGGAATATGCCACCGCCCTTAAGCACAAAGTTGTAATCGACAAAAAGATTCATCCCGATGATCCCGTCGATCGTTCCCCCTTCCGGCGAAAATATATCCAGCAGGATCACAGGCACATTACTAAACCGAAGCCACTCGCCCAGGCACGGCATCTCGATGCTGTCGATATAAAACCCGGGATAGTAACTGATGTCACCGGTAACACCCTGTATCTCCACCTCAAACTCGGACGCAGCCGGGTTAAGCCCAAGCCGCGCAGCAACGCGATAACCGATAACGCTTACCTGTGCACCCGTATCAAGCATGAACCTGGTCTTATCCATCGCAGATCCGGTACCTTCTTTAAGGTCAACGCTGTGAACGAACAATACGCTTTGCGAAAGGTTACCGATGATCACCGACGGGCTGCCCGGCTTTTCAAAACTCAGTTCAGTATTCAAGGGGTCGAGAAAAAAATCTTCAAAACCAAAGTCAGGGACATACTGAACAGATATCCCGCCCAAGGGTCGTAGTTCCAGCGGCAGGGTGTTAGGGTAAACCGGATACTCAGGTGCTTTGTTAGGTTCGGAAGGGTGATCGTAAATTTTGATGTCAGGGGCAACATAAGTCGTCCCCCCCCTCGTTACGACGACAGGTTCGTCATTCTTAAACGACGTTGCATAGTAAACTGACAACGGCGCACCGATCGCAACCGGAAGGTCGGGAACGTCAGGCGTAGGTAAAGTATAGTCTTGCCCAACGACAATAGAGACGTTAGATTGCCCCGCCATATTCGATGTGTCAAGCTGTCCCATGGTGTTTATCGAGCCAAGCCCGTCGATATACAAACCGATTGGATACGAAATATTTGTAGAGACGTGACCGGTAACGCCGGCGATCTCGATCTCTTTGTTGGTAATCAGTGCGTCTTCGGTGCCGAAGCCGATGTAAAGTCCAAGATCGGTCGCTGCGTCGAAGCCCATAACGTGTGCGCTTGCACCGGTATCGAATATTCCAATTGCATAATCGTATTGGTATGTTGGCGTTGTCACTTTTGATAGCGAGGTCGATGTTAGCGTAGGGCGCTTTACAGTTTCCAGCACAAGCTCGCCTTCGGTCTCATCGGTTGTGATAACTGATATCCACGGCACGAAACCGTCCAACGGCGGAGAGTCGATAACATTTATTCCGACAAACGGCACATCCGGCAGTTGCTGATCGGAGGGTTTAGCTTCAGCGGCTTTAGCGGCTTTTGCAGCTCGACCGTAACCTTTATCAGAAAGCCGCGGAACAGGTTTGTCGATAGGGTGATAGATGCCTCTTATCCGTGTGTTGCCAGGCATCCGGATGTCAACATCGCTTTTTTTCCAGCCTCTTTTAACCGGTTTGGCGCACACTGAACCTGCAAAAAAGGCAACAGCCAATAGCAGGACGTACAGACGAATTGATCTTTGTGGACACATACTCACAACTCCAATTAACAAACGCCATTGTACCGTGTCCGAAGGAAAAAATCAAGCAAAATCAGTCCAGCCAGTCCAGTGCCATTTCAAGCAGGTCGTCCATATCAACGGTTCCAGAGCCGTCAATGTCGGCGTATTCGCAGAAAAACGGTTTAACGCAACCGGTTTCAAGCCAATGCTCACTCAAAATAACATAATCGAGATAGTTGGTTTCTCCGTCATCATTGATGTCTCCGAATGGTGGCAGATAGTAGGCGCCGTTTAGCCATTGCTTTGCCATAATCTCGAGATCGGCGAAGTTTACGAAGGTGTCTTTATTGATATCTGCGCTTTGACAGTAGCCGGGATCGGTGCAGCCTGTTTGGCCCCAGTTTGCGCTTAGAATAGAATAATCGATGATGTCTACCTTTTCGTCGGCATTGAGGTCTGCGTTTGGCGGCATAGGCGGCAGATCTTCGCCCGTAACACTAACAGCGTCAATACAAACACCGTTGCCATATTTTGCATTGCCCAGAAAGCCGATGTAGTATGTGCTTGTGGTGTTCGGAAGCGATAGCGTATGTTTTGTCCAATATGGTATATTTGTAAAGTAGCTGGCAAGATGTGTCCATGTCCCGCCCAAAGAGGTCTTGTAGTAAACTTGTAATGTGTCCTGATCTGGAAACCATTCATACTGCTGATGCCAGAATTCAAGCGTAGTATCCATTACACCGGGGGTGAAATCGATCGCCGGTGTGATCAGGTATGTTTCATGGTCGCCGTAAGCTGCAACAAATAGCAGGGCGTTGTAACTGCCTTCGTAAGTTACGTCATCATAATCGTCGCCGGATGCTCTTACCCAATCGACAGAACTGGTTTTGAACTGTTTTGACCATCCTGACGGTGCGCCGCTTACAAATGATGCCTCAAAGTTTTCGTATAGATACGTGTTAATTACAGGTTCTGATGATATCGATAAGGTGACAGTTGCGATGCTTGTTGAGTCGCCGCCATCAGGGGACGTTCCCCCGTCGTTCGCCTTGAACGTGAAGCTATCGAGTCCTGTATAAAAGGCAAAAGGCGTGTACAGTACCTGTTTGCCGTTGGCGGCAAGTGTGTATGGAACAGAACCAATGGCCCCTGCCAAAGGATCGCTTAGCGTTCCATTGCCTGGTAGAGACAGGATTATACAGTCCATACTTGGCGGGCTTGGTAAGCCGTCGTCACTGGCATCAAGGTCGACCAATAACGCGACGCCTTGTTCGACGGATTCGCTGCTGTCCTGTACCACCGGCGGCTCGGGAATGATAACGAACATCGATCCTGATATCGAGTACTGGCCAATGCTCGCATAGTCTGTGTAATCACCGGCCCCTACGCCTTCGATCCGGATGTAATAAGTTCCCGCAGACAGGGTTCGGAAGATGCTTTCGGTTAAGTTGGATGTGCTGTCGGATTCTTCGAGCATGGTCCCGGCTGAATTTAATAATTGCAGGTTAAGATCGAGATTCCCTTCAGGCGATGCGGAGCTGACGTCTAGTGTCAAGTCTCCTGTAGAAACTGTAAAAGAGAACATATCGACATCGGAACGTGTTTCTATGATTCCCGAAGTGTTTATAGAGGAACCGCTTCCTAAAGACGTCGCAGCCGAAGTTGTATTGCCGTGGTCATCTGTCCTGTAGCCAAAGCCGCCCTCGATCTGCATTATAAAAAGATCGTCTTCGGTGTTAGTTGCTCCGGTGTATTCGCCTTTGCTCCACTGGGTAACCGTTCTATCATATCCGTCCCCCATGATCGGTGCCCATACGCCGTGACCGGCATAGTATTCGGTACTGTATTGTCCATCGTGGTATAGTCCTAAGGAATGTCCTACTTCATGAGAGACCGCTTCTGCAACATATTTTTCATAATAGGGGCCTAAGTTATCCGGGAAGACAAACGCCGGTGTATCTGTGTCCCAGTTAAACGATCCGATGTAAGCTACTCCACCATAAGGCCCAAACCAACTGCTTGTTGGGCTGATGACGGCCCTTATCCCGTAATACTGATCCGAGCTGTTTGATTTTATCAACGCCGATACGCCAGGATCTTCGGTTGTTACATCCACATCGTAAATAATATAATCTTCGGCTACCCGTGCCCAGATATTCTGTATTTCATCCTGCTCGGCATCGCTAAACGTCGTTGAGATTCCGTCAGAGTTATAAGGCTGTGAAATGACCGTAATTCCGCCGTTCCAAAGCGGATCGTTGGTTACGTGACCATCGAAGTCGAGATATATAACCCGTGTCGCCGACGGATTGCTGTGAAGCAGGAATGTTTGTGAATATGGAAATATAGAGTTCTCTGCTATCGGAGGGGCGTCCTTATATGAGGGTGCTTTTTTCGCTAAAGCGCTGCAGGCGTAAAAAAGTTTGTCAGAAGAACCGATCCAGAGATCCTTATCGGTTAGCAGCAGTTTTTCTAATTCTGCAGGGCTCTTTCTATAACGGGCAGCGATACTGGGCAGCTTGTCTTTAAAGTCATGTATAGCTTTTGGTCCGCGCTTTGCGCCATGAGGAGATGTTTGGTTTATTGATCGCCATGCTGCATTGTTATCGGTAGCAGCAATTATAATCGAAGTGAAAAAAAACAGCATTACAGTGATTAAAATTATCAGAATAGATTTTTTCAACTTCTTTCCTCCTTGCCGTTGTTATAACTCCCTTTTTAGATACACAGATAGACGGACCGTAGTGAGGTTCTTATATGAAAAAGTGATAGTTTATCCTCCGAGATCGGTAATTAATCATATAATAAGAACCAATGGTCCTATAATAAATAAAATTACAATTAAGGCAAGGATTAAAGTGTTTTTTTAAGGCATTAATATTAATTGTGGATTCACGGTTGGCGTGAACTGTGAAAATCGCTGATAAACCGTTCAAGCAGATCATCGAGCATCGTCTTAATAGCGTCGTTAGCCGTTTCCGCTGTGATCACGTGCCATCGTTGCTTTTTCCAGGTCGATGCTCCGACGCATATTATAGTATCGTCCCGCAACAGCCGGGCGCTTTGTTTGAGTTCTGCCGTCATGTTTACGCTGGCAGCTTTACCGGAATCGTCATTTTCGAGGATGAATATTTCTAAAGACAAAACAGCGTCTTTCGCCCCCGGTACCGCATCACTCCCTTCGGCGATGGCAATATCATTTTGTTCCAGCGACGCATGGGCATGCTTTACAATATCGCTTTCTTTGAGTTGATAGGTGCTGTCGTTTCCGGAAATCTTGACAGCCACTCCTAACGACCTGATACCGGAAAGCGACCATATATCGCTCCCTTTTACAAGTGCCTGCTGCAGATCGCTTTCCTGCTGTAGCTTTCTTTGCTCCGATTCCGTAGTAACCGCCTCGTCTAATTTATTAAGGATGTCCACCATAAAAGCTATCTGGCGGTCTTTTTCTTCGACAAGTTTGCGCGATGCAGTAAGCTTCTTGTTTAAGCTGTCGACCTCTTCAGCAGAACGCAAAGCAGACATCGAAGCAGAATCAGCCTTGGCCTTTAGCAGCACGGCAAGTTTTCCGGTCTTTTGCTGTTCTGCGTCGAGTTTCTTTTCAAAAAACTTCTGCGCATCCGATACTTTACGTGATATCTCAAGCTGGTCCTGACTATTGAAATAGCCCCAACATATTAATATAGATATCGCGGCAGACAACATCGCAGGAAGAACGGCTTTTAATATCTTAACACCAGCCGGCGTCGGAGACCGGGATATCTCCATCTGATGACGGCATTGAGGGCACTTGACAGATCGGCCTTCCATCTGACGGGGAACCTTAAAAGCGAAGTCGCATTCAGAACAAATTGTCTTCATGGCGGTCCTTATAAAACACAGCTTAAAACATTAGGGTTTTGAATTCCTATTGGTTTCGGCTCATCAATTTTTCATTTTATATTTGATCTTTAATTTGATTCCCGTCACAGCCTTTCGGCAACTTTCTTTATGGCCCTTATTAGAATATTGCTTATGGGTTTAACAATGTGAGTGTTGCATCCGAGATCGTAGCACTTTTGGGCCTGCTCGCGATCGTCGCTGGTAGTAAGCATTATCACAGGTATCTTTTTGATCACGTCATGAGTCTTCATCTTTTCGAGTACTTCGATACCGTTTATTTTTGGCATTCGGATATCAAGGAGTAAGACGTACCTTTTGTCCTTGTCGATCTTTACATTACCGTTCTCGTCAAAAAGATAAGCAAGCGTCTCTTGTCCATCGACAAACCATTCGATCTCGTTTTCAAAACCCTCGTGCCGAAGGAATTGTTTGGTAAGAATAAAATGGCCCTTGTCATCTTCGGCAATTAAAATTACAATATCTTTCCTCATTACAGTACCGTCAATTTACGATATATCATTTTAGTGAAACTATGATCCAGAATGAAACAGCTTTGCCAAAGGCGATTCCACAACTCCGAACTGCTAACTGCCAACTAACACTTTCACTTTTTTCCTTTCCGACTTTGCGAGATTAAGTATGCTTTATCTTTATTTCCTTTATGCCCGCCTGTCGCGTCGAAGTGAAACGAAGACGGATCATGCTGGAATTAAATTCATATCGACGATAGCGGCTCATCAATCTCATTGGTCGTTTTAAATTTCGATTGTTTTTTGCTATCCCAGAGCAGCATCTTTTCGCTGTTGCCCTGTGTATATTTAACTGTTCCGGAAGGCAGTTCCATAAAAACAGATCTTCTTTCCGTCCCGCCTAACACAACAGCCTTTATCTCGATACCCCGATCGTTAAGTATCGATGTTACAGAATCGATATTCTTTTGACAAACGGTATCGTCTTCTTTTTTCAGAACGTTACCTGCACCTACAAGGCACACGTAAATATCCTTTTCATTGCTGCCATATTCGAGGAAAAAACGCATCATTTCCTCGACCGCATCTTGCGCGTATTTAGTTTTAGCCCGCGCCTTTTCCGGTGCCTTGCCGGGCAGCATTATATGAGCGATCACCCCGGCCTTTCTAACCGGATCGAAACCAGCAATAGCAATGCACGATCCTATTGCTATCGATCGTAATTGCGAGTTCTCATTTGATGAGCGAACTTCACCAGTATTGACATCAATAGCTTGCATTTAGCCGGCCCCACCCCTCGGATTAAATATTTTAAGTTCATCGTATCCTAATAACTCTATCGGCAATTTACACTGATAATATGAAAGTATGGCGTGTTATTGGTAGCAGCAGCGACTCACAGCAAGGGGCGTAACCGACTGCAAGTTGCGGAGTTAGTCTGGCAGATATTCGGAGTTACAATGCGATTACACGTTTGGCGGTATATATTTTTCGATTCAGGACCTATAAATTATGTGAAAATAGGCAAAAAGGGCAAAATAGAAAGTTTTTCTGGAAAAATCATAAAATTTCCCCATTTTAACTAACTTATCTAAATTAACATCGCCGATACAGTCTTCATGGCAATTAAATTCAATAAATATACGGAGAATAATGGTATGGAGACATCAGTTGTCGAACAGAGAACCGAAGCACGTTCGGAGTTGGCTTGGCCGGTCAGCGTTTGGCTGCCGGAGGCAAACAGATTTTTTAACGGGCAAAGCGTAAACGTAAGCAAGGGTGGGGTATATCTGTCAATGCCTATGACAGCCCCGGTCAAGGAAGGCCACGATATCGAGGTCAACTTTCCGAGGACAGTTGCCCTGGCAAAGCAAAAAGGGCAATACGCACGTATAAAAGCGGGTAAAGTGCTGCGGGTTGAACGCGATAAGATGCTGACAAATGCCAGCCTTGGCGTTGCGATACAGTTTGGCTGATACCTTATGACATGTAACTCGCATTCCTCTACGGAAGCGGGATGATCACATATAGGCCGGTTG
>JAGLHQ010000006.1 GCA_023143375.1 Planctomycetota bacterium | reverse complement strand
TGTCCGGCAGCTTTGGAAAAGGTGTTTACAGCAAAGACGTCATCTTGAAAGCTATCTCGATGGTCGGCGTTGACGGTGCGCTCTATAAGGCAATGGAGTTTGTCGGCGATACGATCAAAGAGATGTCGATGGAAGCACGCATGACGATAACCAACATGGCTATCGAAGCGGGCGGCAAAAACGGTATCATGGCTTTTGATGAGACGACAAAGAAATATCTCGAAGGACGATTGAAAGATAAAAGCGAGTACACAGTTTTCGAGTCCGACGCTGACGCAGAGTATTGCCAGACGGTTGAGATAGATTGTGCAGCACTCGAACCTATGGTCGCTAAGCCGCACCTTCCAAGCAATGGTGCGACGATAACAGAGTGTGCGGGTTTGAAGATGGATCAGGCTTATATCGGAAGCTGTACCAACGGACGCATCGAAGACTTTAGAATTGCAGCGGAAATAATGAAGGGCAAAAAGGCAGCGATACGAACCATCGTTGTTCCTGCAACACCGGTGATATGGAAGCAGTGCATTGACGAAGGGCTCGCGGAAATCTTCTACGATGCCGATTGCGTGGTGTCTGCGCCGACATGCGGCGCATGCCTCGGCGGCTTCATGGGGATACTCGCAGCCGGCGAAAGATGTGTAAGCACGACGAACAGAAACTTCGTAGGTAGAATGGGAAGCCCGGAAAGCGAAGTATACCTCGCAAGCCCGGCAACGGCTGCGGCAAGCGCGATCGCGGGCAAGTTAACGGACCCGCGAAACTATATGTAAAAAGATTAAAAGAAACCGCGGATTACGCGGATTACGCGGATTTTAGGTTTAGAATTTTGGGAATTAGTATTTTGGATTTGCAAAACAAACCATCGAAAAAACTTGCTGTCTTATGGACTATTGCGGCTGTATTGTTTTGGGTAAATGTAATAGTGATGTTTAACAGTGGACCTAAAACAGCCGGGCTCATAGGAGATGTTTTGTGGAATGCGGTAGTGTCTTTAGGGTTTACGTATGTTTCGGTTGTAACTTGGCGTAAATATTATAAGGCGTCAAAACAGTCATTAGAAATTGAAAAACAAGAGGAATAAAAATGTCAACAGCACATGTATATAAAAGAGATCATGTTAACACGGACGAGATAATCCCTGCTCGGTATTTGAATACCGATGACGTTGCGGAACTTGCATCGCATTGCATGGAGGACCTTGACGGCGGGTTCATGGATAAATGCAAAGCCGGCGATATTATCGTTGCGGGCCAAGACTTCGGATGCGGTTCCAGCAGAGAGCACGCTGTGTGGTCGATACAGGGAGCGAAGATCGCAACCGTTATCGCAGACACTTTCGCAAGAATATTTTATCGCAACTGCATTAACTGCGGCTACTATGTGATCGAACTGCCGGGCGCTACCGACAAGATCGCCGACGGCGACGATATCGAAGTCGATTACGATGCAGGCGTGATTAATAATAAGACGCAAGGAACTAAAATAGAGTTTAAGCCGTTGCCTGATTTCGCTTTGGATATAATCAACGATGGTGGACTCATCAAACACATTAAAAATAAATAAAAGATATAAAGAAACCGCGGATTTCGCGGATTACGCGGATTTTGGGTTATATAAAAGCGTTAGTTTGAAAATAGGCTGGGTAATACATTTTGCAAAGAGGCCGTTAAAGATAAAGACTAAATAAAAGATATAAAGAAACTGCGGATTTCGCGGATTTCGCGGATTTTGGGTTATATAAAAGCGTTAGTTTGAAAATAAAAAGAGATTAAAGAAACCGCGGATTTAGAAAGAGGTTATAGATTGTCCAAGACCAAACTATTATATGGCGATATAACAGAAAAGATAATAGGGGTTGCTATGGAAGTTCATTCAACTCTTGGTCCGGGTTTTCTTGAAAGCGTATATGAAGAAGCGATGGCGCATGAACTTGACCTTTGCAAGATCAAGTACGAGAGACAGAAAGCGATTGATGTTTTTTATAAAGGAAAAACAATAAAACAGTTTTTCTGTGATTTCGTAATAGATCAAAAAGTATTGGTAGAATTAAAAGCTATCAAAAAGTTAACTGATGTTGACTACGCCCAAACGTTAAATTATTTGAAAGCTGGAAGTTTGAAGGTTGGGCTTTTGTTTAATTTTGGCGAAAAGTCATTAGTCCGTAAGCGATTTATAAAAGAGAAATCCGTGTAATCCGCGTAATCCGCGGTTAAAAAAATGCGGTTTAAAAAAATGTAATTTGTGGAAAACAAAAATAGAAAGGGAAAGTAGCAATGGCAAGTT
The DNA here is from genome assembly GCA_023143375.1 of Planctomycetota bacterium. Taxonomy (GTDB): domain Bacteria; phylum Planctomycetota; class Phycisphaerae; order Sedimentisphaerales; family Anaerohalosphaeraceae; genus JAFGKL01. The sequence goes on along the minus strand of JAGLHQ010000006.1, from coordinate 5,352 downwards.
ATGATATCGCAGTGATGCCTGGTGATGGAACCGGGCCGGAAGTGACCGTCGAGGCAGTGAAAGTTTTAAAGACCGCTGCCGATAAATTTGGTTTTAAGGTTAACCTTACCGATTTCGATTTCGGCGGTGAAAGATACATGAAGACGGGCGAGACGATTCCGGACAGCGCCATCGAAGAGTTTCGCAAGTTCGACGCGATCCTGCTCGGTGCGATCGGTCACCCGGATGTTGCACCGGGAATCCTGGAAAAAGGTATCCTGCTTAAGACGCGTTTCGCACTTGATCAGTACATCAACCTTCGCCCGGTGAAACTTTTCCCCGGCGTTGAGTGTCCTTTGAAAGGCAAGGGGCCTAAGGACATCGACTATGTTGTCGTTCGTGAAAACTCCGGCGACCTTTATACCGGTACCGGCGGCGTTTCGTTAAAGGGTACACCTAACGAGATCGCCGTTCAGTCGGCAGTTTATAACCGCTTCCAGGTGGACAGATGCTTGAAGTACGCTTATGAGTATGCCAAAAAACACGGCAAGAAAGCCCGCGGCGTTGGCGAAGAGAACACTCTGGCTCTTTGCGGAAAGACAAACGTACTTACATACCTCTATGACCTGTGGGAAAGAGCGTTCATCGAGATGGGCGAAAAAGAATATGCAGACATCCGCAGGGACTACTACCACGTCGATGCAACCTGCATGTGGATGGTAAAGAACCCGGAATGGTTCGACGTAATCGTAACGGGTAACATGTTCGGCGACATCATCACCGACCTGGGTGCGATCACACAGGGCGGAATGGGAATCGCAGCCGGCGGTAATATCAACCCGGAAGGCGTCAGCATGTTCGAGCCTATCGGCGGGTCGGCACCAAAGTACACCGGCCAAGGTGTCATCAATCCGCTGGCAGCTATCTGCTCGGCACAGATGATGCTGGAAACACTTGGCGAAGATAAAGCAGCAGCCAAGATCGAAGAAGCTGTCAAGGCCGTAACCGGCACCAAGCTGAAATCATTAGCAGCCGGCCGAATGGGATACAGCACCAGCGAAGTTGGCGATCTCGTCGCAGAGCTGGTTGCAGGCTAAGCAGTAAACTTTTAACGTCGTCGGGCCGGCCCGGCGGCGTTTTTTTATGGTACTAAAAAATGAACACGGATGACCCAATACAATTTTTTGATTCAAACCAAAAACCCGAAGACGACATGGATGTCTTTGACGTTAAGATTCCCGCAAACGGGGACACTCTTTCGTTTTGCTTCGGCACGATCGGCTGTCAGGCGACGTTGACGGATATGGTTGTACCGGCATGGCAGCTTTGCGACGCCATCGTAAGCGATACGCTTGAGCGACTTAGCAAAAAAGACATACAAGTTTCATGCAAAGCGAAATGCAGCAAGTGTTGTAGTTACATAGTACCGTCGATAGCGCCCGAGGCGTTCGTGATCGACAACCATGTCGCCTCGCTTGTGAAAGATCGCAAAGAGCCGGTATTAAGGAACACGCTGGCTGCGATAGAAAAAATACAGGCGAACAATTTCGCCGCGGCTGCACCCGGCGAAGACAAGTCATTGGAGAACACGCTTTCCGATCTGTCCGGCTGGTACCAGAGCCTGGAGATAGTTTGCCCGTTCTTGATCGATCAGCAATGCGCGATCTATGACAAACGTCCGTTGGTATGCAGGGAACTGCTGACGATTTCCGATGCATCGACATGCAGCAAGGAAACTGACGAGACTCCCGGATCGGTAAAGCTGCCGGTCAGCATTGCAGAGGCGCTTATAATGACCTGCGACAAACTCGACGAAACCGCCGGCGGGATAATACCGCTGCCGCTTATAATACCATGGTGCCAATCGAACGCGCAGCTTGCACAAAAGACATGGCCCGCAAAAAAACTAGTAAAGATGTTCGTCGAATCGATAGACGAAAGCATAACAAAAATAATCAAAGCCGAGGATATATAAATGGAATGTAAAAAAGACGAGAACCTGAAAGATTGCACATGCACATACACAAGCTGTGAAAGGCAGGGCATCTGCTGCGACTGCATTAAATATCACCTGGCGAGCAAGCAACTGCCCGGCTGTTGTTTCCCGCCGGAAGCGGAAGCTTCCTATGACAGAAGCTTCAAGAACTTTGCAAAGGCATGGAACCTTTAAAGGCTTAGCTCCGATAGTAATTTAGACAGGACTCCATCGATGGAAAGCCCGCTGCAATCGATAGTGACGTCGGCATATTTTTTATACAACGGCTGGCGTTTTTCGTAAAGCGAGCTTAGCGTCTCGCCCGGCTCCATCACAACCCCGCGTGCTGAAAGATTGGTGATCCGTTTTTCGATCTGTTCTAACGGCAGATTGAGGTGGACCACGACGCCGTTTGAACTCAAATGTTCTATCGACGCCTGACTGTAAACAGCGCTGCCTCCGGTGGCGATCACAGCATTTTTGCAATCGATACACACAAGATGTTTTTCTTCGATAGCACAAAACTCCGCCAGGCCGCGTTCGTCGATGATCTCTTGCAGCTTCATGCCTTCAAGTGTTTGGATATAAATATCCGTATCGAGAAAATATCGCCCCGTGTTTTTCGCCAGCAGTACACCTATGGTGCTTTTGCCTACGCCGGGCATACCGGTCAAAATGATGTTCGATTTGCTATTCATTTTATCAGCCCCATGCCGCCTGGCGTCGAAATATTTTCTGCGCCGAGCCTTTCGATAATATTGTTCGCATACTCGCTCTTACCGATAGATTCCGGGAAATGCGAATCGGTACCGAACACCAGCTTTACGCCGTGGTCCAGTGCGAGCTTTGATATTTTGTAAAAGTGTTCGTCAAAACGGCGGTCCATTCTAAAGTATGTAAGCTCGTTGATCTCCCATGCGATATTGTTTTTGGCAGACAGCTTAGCGGCGTCATCGAAAACGCAGAGTGCATCGTCAAAGAAAACATCCAGATCGACACTGAATGCCAACAGCCGTCCCGGGTGAGCGAGCGTATCGATCTTCGGGTTAGAAACTATTCCAAGCAGTGATTTTTGCCATACTTTCATAAACTCGTCGGCTTGCATCTCGCAATCATCCGGCCCGTGCGGATATGTTCCGATCAGCGGCACGTAATGAAAGCCGGCGATGACATAATCGATATCGTCTAGGGCGCCCGTGACCAGTCTGCCGTCGTCATATTCGGCATCGACGTCAACTTCGGCGCCGACGATAACTTTGCAGTTAGTCTCAATGCGCGAAACCTCATCGCCGATGCGTTTGATGATCTCGATGTCGTTCGGCTGGGAAATATGATCCGTGATCGCTATCGTCTCAAGCCCAAGCTCGTCGGCACGTTTGCAAATAACATCGACGGTCATACCGCCGGCATGCCCGCAGTACTCGGTGTGGATATGGAGATCGTAATTTAAACTATTGACAGCCACGTCGATTAAACTTCAAACTTTTTGCCGGTCAGCACTTCGTAGGCTTCGATATATTTCGCCGAGGTCTTTGCAACGATGTCGTCCGGCAGATCAACGCCGTCGCCGGATTTATCGAACTCGGTCTCTTCCAGGTAGTTTCTGACAAACTGTTTGTCGTAGCTTTCCTGGTCTCTGCCGGCTTCGTACTTATCGGCGGGCCAGAACCGCGACGAGTCCGGCGTAAGAACTTCGTCGATCAAAATAATTCCGTCATCGGTGACGCCCCACTCGAACTTCGTATCAGCCAGTATGATGCCCTTGCTCTCTGCATGGGCACTTGCTTTGTTGAACACCGCAACGCTTTTATCGCGAACGTACTCGGCTGCTTCGATGCCGATTATATCGACGCATGTTTTGAAGTCGACATTTTCGTCATGATCGCCGATCTCGGCTTTGGTCGCCGGTGTAAAAATAAGCTCCGGAAGTTTTTCGCACTGTTTCAAATCGGCAGGAAGCTCTATCCCGCAAACGGTCCCGTCATTTTTATACTCTGCCCATCCGGAGCCGGTGATATAACATCGGATAACGCACTCGACCGGGAGGACCTTGGTTTTCTTAACGAGCATGCTTCTGCCGGCGAGCTGGTCGGCATGATCGCAGAAAGGCGCCGGGTACTTGCTTACATCGTCGGTGATCAAATGGTTATCGACAACATCGGCAAGCAGCTCGAACCAGAACTTCGATATCTGCGTCAGCACCTGACCCTTATAAGGGATGCCCGTCTTCATGATCCTGTCAAAAGCGCTTATCCGATCCGAGGCCACGAACAAAAGTTTGTCGCCAAGATCGTATATGTCGCGAACCTTACCGTGAGTTGCGTTTGTATCGGGAATATTTGTCTGTAAAATAACGTTAGCCATCTGCTTTCCTTTCATATTGTTTTCGAGAGTGAGACATGTTAATCGCCGCCCCCGGTGCTGTCAAGTCCAAGCTTCCGATTCAGCGAATATGCTCGGCGACATATTTAAAGACCTGTTCGATGGCCCTTTCGGTTTGCGGTGTTTTTGGAAGGTATTCGGCGATCTGCTCAAGATATTTCTGCTCGGCGATCCTCTCGAACGCCGGGGCAAAATTAATATCGTAAACCCACCCCAATTGCATCATCCGCGCATCGTTCATCGTACGTAACTTATTGTAGTCTATAAGCTTACCGTCAATAACGGCATCGACGATCTCATCGGTGCAGGAGGGATCGTCGGGCAGCTCAAGCTCAAGCAAAAAGCTGTTCGGATCGGCAAGATATGCTTTCGTTATCTCGATAACGACAAAAAATATATCGAGCTTATCGGCGTCGCGAACCAGTTTTGCGAATAATGCGGTCCTGTCATCCAGATCATTCGGAAGCAGTTTTTGCCCGTGCAGCCGAATCGATGTCAGGATAACCTGCTGTTCGGCGTCACTTAGTCCGTCCAGAATATTGTTTTCTTCCAGAACTTTTACCGAAAGGCAGGAATGATCGCAGCTTCGCGGATCCATATATGTCTGATACTTGACAAACTGCGGGAACCGTCCGACATCATGAAACAGCGCCGTCGTCCGGGCGATCAATTTATCATTATCGTTAAATCCAAGCCGATCGATAAGATAGTCCATCTCATCGCAAACTCGCGCGGAGTGATCCTTTTTAAGCTGAAGATTGGCATTGATATAGGGGTCGTCGCCAAAATGTGAGACCGTATACTTTGCAAACCATGCTTTAAATTGTTCCAGGTCTGAATTTTGCATAGCATGTTAGTATAGGCTTATCTTTAGGCATTGCAATATGCGGATAAAAAAAAGGGAGCAGGGCACACAAGGTGCCCCACTCCCAGGAGGGGAGAAAACTAATTAGACGTCTTTCGTCCAAATCAATACGAATGATGTAAAAGAAAGTTCTTTTTATAGTGTTTTTTTT
>JAGLHQ010000059.1 GCA_023143375.1 Planctomycetota bacterium | reverse complement strand
TTGACAAATCCAGTATTTTGTGTATTATTAACTGAGTTAGAGGTTGGTTTTCTTGTCGGCTTCTGTAAAAATAGGCAGTTTGTAGTGTTTGGGTTTCCTTTTTGGATTCTCATCCGAGTTAAAAGGAGAGAAGTTTTGAGTACAGGTACAGTAAAGTGGTTTAACGGCACAAAAGGTTTTGGTTTTATCGTTCCAGATGGCGGCGGAGATGACCTCTTCGTTCACTTTTCAGCCATCGTCGCAGAGGGTTACAAGACCCTCGACGAAGGGCAAAAGGTTGAGTTTGAAGCAGCGCAGGGCCAAAAGGGCCCCGAAGCAACAAACGTAAGCCCTTGCTAGAGCACGAAAAATTAAATTGCTCTGGTTTGCCTAAAGGCGGTATTGGCACAGATATGAAGTTTGACCCTCGGCTTTTACTTTGAACTTGGTATTGGCTTGTACGGTGAAGGTTTGCCCGGCGGTGAACTCTTCCCACGTATCGCTATCGGGCAGCATGACCGTAAGCTTTCCGCTGGTAACCGTCATCAGCTCGACCGTTGACGTGCCGAACTCATAGGCGCCAACATCCATAACCCCCACAGTGGCATCGCCATCGGCCGTCCTAAACGCGATCGATTTTACCTTACCATCAAAATACTCGTTCGTCTTAAACATTAACGTTTCCATTTCTAAATTATTTATTAAAGATGTCTATACGCGGCGCATTAATTTAATATATTTAATTCGGATCCCGCAGATTTGCTTATCTCTTCGTCTTGATCTGCTTGTGCTGCCATATTTTCCCGCACGTCATCCCAGAAAGGTTCTTTCCAGTGGTCAAGCCGAACACTGCCATCGCTTCTATTTCCAAGAACGATCTTTCCAAACCCGTCCAACCCTCCGTAATTGTGAACGAGTTTACCGCCTTGGTTTGCCTTTTCATCAGGTTGTCCAAGTACTCCGTAAACCTGCTTGTCTGTGATATTAAGTTTAAGCTTTTTCCAGTTGATCGGGAATTGCCACCTCTTGTCCGGCTTAACCTTTATATTGTCATCCGGTTTAGATTTATTGACCAGACCGGAGATATTATCCAGGTCAGGCTCTCTCCATTCGGAAACAATATACGAAGGCTCACGCGCAGTAAAGCCACTAAGCAATGCCTTTTTTTTCTTCTCGTGGCTGGTTCGCATCTTATCAAGTTTTCTTTGATGACGTTCTGTTGACCTCATCTCATCGTTAGAGCGAGGGTTCGGATTTGCTTTAGTATGCTTAGGCCTGCGGTATGTACCGGTATTACGGCCAAGCGAGTCTTCACGTCCTCTTAATGCGTTATTGGAACGATTAAAGGCGGACGTCACCTGTTCCACCGTCTTCTGATATTTCTTATCCATTCTCCCGGCAATTTCCTGAACGCTTACGGTTCTGAATTTGACAAAACCACATTTAGCTTCTTTAATCCGAACTCCTCCTCTTCCGTTATCGACCAATTTGGGCTTATACTGATAATACCAGGTAGAGTTGTCAGAGCAAACCTGCGTGCAATGCGGGCTTTTAAGTAACCCCCGAACTTCCTTTTCGCTCATGCTTGCTTCCAGCCGACTCCATTTTCTGGTGATAAGTATCGCGTTCTTAAACGACGGACTCTCGAAAGCGATTTCTTTAGCGGCATCGAACAATTCAGCGGCTTGCTGCCACTTTTCTATCGCATCGGAGTATGCATTCTGGGCGTAGAGACCCTCCGCTTCTTTTGACAAAGATTCACCTCGCTCGCAATCTTCTTTTGCTTCTACTTGACCGTTAGCGGTGTAAGCCGCTGTCATGCAGCTTTTGCAATGTTTTTTAGCCTCATCGGCTTCGTTACGTAAGGCTATCGTTTTCTGTGCGACGTCACCGGCCTTATCGTAAAGATGCGTTGCTGTTGTCCATGCCGCTTGCGCCTCGTAATATTTTTCCGCGTCGTAATGCGCTATGGCCGACTCAGATTCATCGTCGGCTTGGGCACATATATCCGCCGCCTCTTGACGTGCATTTTTACGATCTGCATTAGCCACCGCTGATTCACGATCTCTCTTTGCCGATATTGCAGATGCTTTTGATTTTTGGATACGTTTTTGCTCTTTGGCGATCTGTTCTTGCTGGTAAGTATACGCATCGTTATAGTCTTCTACCAACAAAGCATACTCGTCGCTGTTCGCAGACACTTTCTGAGCAGCCTTTAGCAGTGACAGAGCCTCTTTATATTCCTCTTTCTCAAACAATGATGCCGCCTGTTCTTTGCTCTGCAACTCATAACTTTTTACCTTTTCTAAAAGATCCGTTTTTCCCAAAGCCATAAACCATCCGCACTGGTCAAGCTCTAATTTGGCTTTATAATAATTCTTGCTAACGATGAATTCACGGGCATCTTTGATGTGTTTACCGTTGAAAACGTAAGGTATGCTGCAGCCGACTGTCACAATAACAGAAACGCTTATCGCTATAATAAGCGTTTGCTTGGTTTTCTCTCGTTTGTACTCTTTTTTGATATATTCGGCTCGTGATTCGCCGCGGCTTTGTTTGAGTGAATGCTTCAGGTCCGTACGTGTTGGGTCAAGCTCAAGTATCTGACGAAATTTCTCCTGAGCCTGATCTTCGCCGCCGTTTTGCATTAGCGACATAGCCTCGTTTTCAAGTCTCTTGATCTTTTTTTGCTTAACCAAAAGCTTCAGTTGGTTTAAGTACTTTCGCAGCTTGGCATTTTCAGGATAACGCTCAAGCGATTTCGTAAGCAGCATCGCTGCCTTTCGCGTATCGCCGCCCTTTAATAACCTGGTCACTTCAAGGCAAATGCTATCAACACGATGACTCTCATCATGATTGCTGATCTCTTTGTCGGCCATTATCTTTCCCTTCCTAATGCGTCAATACTTTTACCGTGATATTCTAAACCCCTCAGCCCTAATAATCAATAATCATTAATAAATAATAAAGGGTCATGACTAGATAAGAGGTT
>JAGLHQ010000058.1 GCA_023143375.1 Planctomycetota bacterium | reverse complement strand
GGATTTGCATATTTTGCAAAGATGTGGAACCCGATCCTCGACGAGTTCGATAAGTGCGGCGTAAAGTTTGCCCTTGAAGTTCACCCTACGGAGATAGCTTTCGATACTATCACCGCACGAAGGGCACTGGACGCCGTCGATAACAGGGAAGCTTTCGGTTTTAACTTTGACCCGAGCCACCTTCTCTGGCAGATGGTCGATCCTGCTATGTTCGTCAAAGAATTCTCCGATAGAATATATCACGTTCATATGAAAGACGCAGCCCTTCAGCTTGACGGCAGGACAGGTATCCTTGCTTCGCACCTTAACTTCGGTCAGCAGGATCGCGGATGGGACTTCCGTTCGCTGGGTCACGGCGACGTCAACTTCGAAGAGATCATCAGGGCGCTAAACCACGCAGGCTATACGGGTCCGCTTTCGGTCGAGTGGGAAGACTGCGGAATGGAACGACAGCACGGCGCACGTGAGGCGTGTGAGTTCGTTAAAAATGTAGATTTTTCACCGTCGAACGTCGCTTTCGATGCAGCTTTCGACGAAGACAACAGATGATTTTGATAGGATGGACAAATGGCAAATAAAAGTGTAAACAGACGTCAGTTTCTAAAAGATGCAGCAGTTGCGGTTGGTTTTCCTTATATAGTTTCATCGGCATCGCTCGGTAAAGCCGGGACCGTAGCTCCCAGTAACAGGATCACCATGGGTTGCGTAGGACTCGGCTGGCAGGGACCGGGTAACATGAACGGTTTTTTGAATGAGAACGACTGCAAGGTTTTAGCAGTCTGCGATGTTGACAAAAACCATCTCAAAAACGCAGCCAACACGGTCAACAGAAAGTACGGTAACAAGGACTGTACAACGTACCATGATTATCGTGACCTGATGGCTCGCGACGACATTGATGCTGTTATGCTTGCGTTGCCTGACCATTGGCACAGCCTGGTCGCTATCGAAGCTGCCCGTAACGGCAAAGACATTTACGGCGAAAAGCCGCTTGCCCATACCGTCGAAGAGGGCAGGGCAATATGCAACGCTGTTAAGAAGTATGGCGTTGTTTGGCAGACCGGTTCGTGGCAAAGATCACAGGGCAACTTCCGTCAGGGCGCAGAGATAGCCAGAAACGGTTGGCTTGGCAAGTTGCATACTATCGAAGTCGGTTTGCCGTCGGGAGTTTATTCCAGGCTGGATGAAACTTTCCAGACCCCGCCTGCAGAGCTGGATTATGATCGTTGGCTTGGCCCTGCTCCTTATGCTCC
>JAGLHQ010000057.1 GCA_023143375.1 Planctomycetota bacterium | reverse complement strand
AATACAAAATATGCCAACGGTATGAAGATGATAATTTCCGGCGGACACAGCGATATCAGAAGCGGTACCAAATGGATAGGCACCGACGGATGGGTTCGAGTCGACCGCGGCGGAGTTCTCGAAACCAACAACCCCGATCTGCTAAGGCAAAAAGCAGGACCAAACGACATTCATCTATTTAAGTCGCCCGGACACAGCCGAAACTTTCTGGACTGCATTAAGACACGATCCGATACTATTACACCCGTTGAGGTGGCGCATCATTCGATCCTGCCAGGCCATTTGGGCCAGATAGCGATGCTTACCGGAAGAAAGCTGAAGTTCGATCCGAAAACCGAAAAGATCATCGGCGACAGCGTCGCATCGCGTATGCTCGGTAAAACAATGCGAGCTCCATGGCAGTACTAAGAACGTGGAGTTTATATTAAGTAAGATTCAGGAGATGATAATGAAGTTACGAATAACGTTTTTGTTTTTGATGTTGGTTACGGTTTTTACAGGTCTCTCCGGGTGTGACGAGTCTGCGCAAAGCGATTCTGCAATAATACCGCCGCCTTTAAACGCCTTGATCGTTACCGGGCAAAGCAATCGATCGCATGACTGGACCAAGCTCTCGCCCGTATTAAAGACCATGCTGGAGCAAACCGAGCTGTTCGCTGTCGATGTTGCGACAAGCCCGGCGAAGGGTCAGGACATGTCCTCATACAATCCGGACTTTGACGCATACGATGTCGTTGTGCTGGATTACGATGGCGACGAATGGCCCGAGCAGACAAAAACGAACTTCGTCGAATATGTAAAAAACGGCGGCGGAGTGGTTGTTATTCATGCTGCGGACAATTCTTTCCCGAAATGGAAAGAGTATAACGAAATAATCGGTCTTGGCGGATGGGGAGGAAGGGATCTTCGCTCGGGGCCAATGGTCAGATACAGAGACGGCAAAGTAGTACTCGATTTTTCACCGGGCAAAGCGGGCAGTCACGGACCGTCTATCCCGTATCAGGTTGTAAATCGAGTCGATCATCCCATCACAAACGGTTTACCGCAAAAGTGGATGCATGCAAAAGACGAGCTTTACAGCAAGCTAAGAGGCCCTGCAAAAAACCTTACGGTTTTATCGACAGCTTATGCGGACCCGGCTTTCAAGGGTACCGGCGAAAACGAGCCGGTTCTGTTTACTATCGATTATGGAAATGGCAGGATATTTCACAATGTAATGGGGCACGTCAACGGTAATTTCATAAGCTCCGTCGAGTGTGTCGGTTTTATTATAACTTTCCAAAGAGGAGCCGAGTGGGCAGCGACCGGCGAAGTTACGCAGCGGATCCCCGTTGACTTCCCAACTGCCGATAAGGTCATGTCAAGAAAACATCTCAAGGTTCCCGATATCGATAGAATACTTGCCGATCTGGCCGATTACAAATACCAGGATTCGCGTGAGACGCCGGCTGAGGTTGAGGGCTTTATAAATTTGTATGCCGATAATACTGAAATGTTAGCATACCTCGAACGAAAGTTTGTGGGTTTCTTAAGCTCCGATGCAACGCTTGACAGTAAGCAGTTTATTTGCAAAAAGCTCGCACTTATCGGGACAAAGGCCTCGGTAAAGACGCTTGGCAAAATGCTGCCTAATCAGGAAACTTTCGATATGGCACTGATGGCACTGGAACAGATCGACGATCCGTCTGTCGATAAGCTTTTACGCAAAACTATAACCGCAACTTCCGGAAGTATTCAGGCAGGTATCGCAAATACCATCGGAAAGCGACAAGACGCCGGCGCCGTTGGTGTTCTGGCTAAGCTAGTAAACTCTGGCGATACTCAGGTACAGACCGCCGTTCTTACGGCACTGGGTAAGATAGCAACCTCTCAGGCATTGGGCGTACTCGAAAAGAACGTTGGGGAACTTACCGGCAGGACACAGTCGGTCGCTTACGATTCATATCTGAAAAGCATCGACAGGCTAGCAAAAACAAAAAGCTCCAAAGCATTTGGAATATACGAGAAAATTTATAACAGCGAAGCTCCTTCGCCCGTACGTGCGTCGGCCTTAAACGGAATGGTTCTTACTGCCGATAGCGATGCCGATAAGATCATTATAGAGGCGTTAAAGCAGGATGACAGCAGGATACGCTCGACAGCCGCTTCGCTTGTCATGCGATTGAAGGGGCCCGAGCAACTGGTTGCTATCGCCGATGCACTGGATCAGTTCTCGTCGGCAGGTCAGGTACAGCTTATTACGGCACTAGCGGCGACAGGGCAAAAAGCAGTTGTTAAACAGATACAAGCCGTTGTTATCAGTGACGATATGTTTGTCTCCGTTACCGCGATCAAAGCTCTCGGTGTTCTCGGTGACAAATCTACGGTGGCGATGCTCGTCGATATTGCAGCGTCTTCAAAGGGCCAAAAGAGGCAGGCTGCCCGTCAAAGTCTTTACAGGCTAAAAGGGCCAAACATAGATAAGACGATCGTTGCTGCTATTGCCGCATCCGAGCCAACGGCAAAGATAGAGCTGATCAAAGCAGTAAGCAATAGAAAGATCGTCAGTAGCGTAAACACGCTTTTTCAGGCAGCCAAAGACGAGGACGCAAAAGTTCAGATCGAAGCCATCAAAGCTCTAAAAGTGGTAGCAGGAACCGATAGCATTAAAAAAGTTATCGACGTTCTGTTCACCGCCGGGGATTCCGCTGTTCAAAAAGAAGCACAAAAGACTCTTGTCGCTCTTACATTAAAGAACCCCGTAAAGCAGGGCAGTTCGGCACCGATAGTTGCCGCGATCAATACAGTGACAACTCCCGAAGCCATGGCGCTTCTTGTACAGGCACTTGGAAAGGTCGGTGACGATGACAGCCTTGAAATTCTTTACGCATCACTTCAAAGCGAAAATGAAAAACTCACCCGCACCGCTGTCAATGCTCTTTCGGGCTGGCCCAATTCGAAGCCTGCCGACGAGCTTCTTGACGCAGCAGCCAAAAGTGAAGATCAAAAGGTTCGGGCTCTTGCGCTCAGAGGGCTTGTCAAAATTGTCGGTTCCGACAGGGATCGCAATGTAAAAGAGGTCGCCGATCTTTATAAAAAAGCTGTGGAACTTGCAGCCAGTGACGATGAAAAGAAAATGGTCATTTCGGGCCTTTCCGAGGTTCGCTCCTCGGTGGCTTTACAAATGACGGCTTCTTTCCTTAATGACCCCGCACTTAGGCATGAGGCTCAGTTCGCTTCGCTAAAGATCGCCTCGTCTGTCGCGGCGCAGAACCCGCAACTGACCAAGAGTGTTATCGATGAGATTGTTGCCGGTACCGATAACAGCGCCGTTAAAGGCGAAGCTGAAAAGATACTGGATAAGATATCCGCTTTCGGTGACTATATAGTGACATGGAAGATGTCAGGGCCTTATATGATCAAGGATACCGACGGTCAAAAGCTGTTCGGTATGACATTGCCTCCTGAAGAAGAAGATTCGTCGGTTGATTGGCGTGACCTTGTTAACAAAGCCGATGCCAATAGGCCGTACATTATCGATCTTGGCAAAATGATCGGTGGAGATAACAAGGTAGTCTATGCTAAGACAAAAGTTTATTCACCTGTGGCCCAAAAGGCGGTCCTTGAACTTGGCAGTGACGACGGAGTAAAGGTCTGGGTTAATGACGCTCTTGTTCATGCCAATAATGCGATAAGGCCGGTTGTTCCCGGCAATGACAAAGCAGAGGTTGACCTCAAAAAAGGCACCAATACATTGCTTGTTAAATCTGTTCAGGTGGGAGGAAACTGGGGTTTTTGTGTGAGGCTTAGAACTACTGACGGAGAGGCTGTCGAAGGATTGAAAGTGGGGTTTGAATTTCAAGAAGAAGCCGCGCCTGTAGAAGTTGAGCCTACAGAAGAAATAGAGCTTGTAGAAAACGATGCTATGTAAGGTTAGATTTGTAAAAAAAGTTTTTGTTTAGGAAAAAGAATATGAACGATCAGATCAAAAAAACTAACGACAAAAAGGTAAATCGAAGAGATTTTATCAAGACCGCTGCTGTAACTACCGCTGCGGGCCTAAGCTTTGCTGCGGGCTGTTCGAGTAAAGACGGCTTTACGATCGTCCCTCGTCACGTACTTGGCGGTAAAGGCTTCGTTCCGCCAAGCGAAAAAGTTAACGTAGCCGGCGTCGGCGTCGGCGGAAAGGGTCGCGGCAACCTTGCAAGCTTGGCAAGGCTCGGCAAGGTCTCGAAATATGTGTACAAGCCGTTCGATGAAAATGTCTCACCGGTCAACATTGTTTCGCTGTGCGATGTAGATCACAAGTACGCAGCTTATACTTACGAACTTTTCCCGAAGGCAAAGGTATATGACGATTACCGCGAGATGCTCGACAAGCAAAAAGACATAGACGCCGTTGTAGTTGCGACTCCTGATCACACTCACGCCGTTGTTGCATTAATGGCGATCAATATGGGCAAGCACGTTTATGTTCAAAAGCCTCTGACATACACCGTTAAAGAAGCTCGTATGCTTACGGAGGCCGCCCGTAAAATGGGCGTCGCAACACAGATGGGCAACCAGGGCCATTCGAACGAAGGTACCCGTTTGATATGCGAATGGATATGGGACGGAGCCATCGGCGAGGTTACAGAAGTTGATATGTGGACCAACAGGCCAATCTGGCCGCAAGGTGTTAACGGCCCGACTGATACACCTCCTGTCCCCAATGGCCTTAACTGGGATATGTGGCTCGGACCGGCTCCTACGAGAGCATACAACCCAGCCTACCACCCAAAATTCTGGAGAGGTTACTGGGATTTCGGAACAGGTGCTCTTGGCGACATGGCATGCCATGTCATGGACCCCGCATTCTGGGCGCTTAAGCTTAAGTATCCGACAAGCTTTGAGGCAAGTTTTGCACGTCAAATGGAATTTGAATCAATCAATAGCTGGGGAAGCATCGTTAATAACAGCGATACGTATCCAACAGCAAGCAAAATACACTACCAATTCCCCGCAAGAGAAGGTATGCCCGCGGTAAAGGCAACCTGGTACGACGGCGGACTCCTGCCGGAACGTCCCGAAGCACTCGAAGCCAGAAGACGATTGGGCGACGGCGGTAACGGCGTCATCTTCCACGGAACAAAAGGAACGATCATGTGCGGTTGTTACGGACAAAGCCCAAGGCTTATCCCCGAAGCCGCAATGAAAGCATATCAGCGACCCGCAAAGACTATCGAAAGGATTCCCGACAGCCACGAACTGGACTGGCTAAGGGCTTGTAAGGGGCAGGGCACTGCATGTTCCAATTTCGATTACTCAGGACCGCTTACAGAGATGGTACTGGCTGGGACACTTGCTATGAGGTTCCCGGGAAAGAAACTGATGTGGGATGGCGACAACATGAAAGTTACCAACCATGACGAAGCCAACGAATTCGTACACAGAAAATATCGTCGGGGGTGGAGCCTTTAACATAAGTTAATATGTTTTTTTTGAGGTGTAATAATGAAAGATAAGAACGGACGAGTAATTTCAAGGCGAAGTTTTTTAAAGACTTCTGCTACAGCGGCGATCTCCTTTACTGTTGTTCCCCGCCACGTATTAGGCGGGCCAAAA
>JAGLHQ010000056.1 GCA_023143375.1 Planctomycetota bacterium | reverse complement strand
GGTGCCGATCCGTTCGATGTCGCTGGTGCCGGGCCGACGGCAGGGACGTTTGTTGTTACGGGGTATGCCAAGACCGATTATACGGATGCTTCGCTTGTAACGTCAACATTGTCAGTTACGGCAGCTACGACGGTGCAGAATATGCTTGATCAACTGAGTACGGATTTTGCGGGTTCGACGTTTACCCTCGATACAAGCGGACAACTGACGATGACGGACGATGCATCCGGTTACAGCCACTCTCGGTTAGTCAGCGCGACGTACAATACATCTGTTGGTGGTACAGAGACTATTACAGAGCCGACGTTTTTTGATACGACCGAGGTTGGCGGTGACGACCTCAAGACGTTCAACTCAACGGTCTATGATGCACTTGGTACGCAGCACAATATTACGGGTAAATTTGCCAAGACGAATGTAACCAATACGTGGGACCTTGTTTTGACATCGATATCGGGTGAGCTATCCGGTACGTGGGCGAGTTATGACATCGGTGATCCAGCGGGTGCATTCAACCGCCGTGTATCGGGAGTTCAGTTCAATACGGACGGTTCTTACAATGGGCTTGCAAGCAGTACGGAAAGTCTTTCGTTTGGAGCACAGTTTACGGCAGGGACGACGCAGACTATGGCAGTGGATTTCGGAACGATCGGTCTGTTTACGGGTTTGACGCAGTTTGCGGCCCCTGAGTCTACTGCTGCGGTTGCGACGCAGGACGGATATGCTGCAGGTGAGCTTAGCGGTGTGTCGATCGACGGCGGCGGGGCTGTTGTCGGTACGTTTACCAACGGTATAAAGACCGACCTTGCAATGCTTCAGATCGCATTGTTCCAGAACGCGGGCGGTCTTGAAGCACTTTCCAACGGTAACTATATTCCCTCTGCGAACTCTGGCGATCCTCAGGTTACACTGGCGGCTTCGGGCGGAGCGGGATCTTTAAAGAGTAAGAGCCTTGAGAAATCTAATGTCGATGTTGCATCTGAATTTGTGAATATGATGCAGGCACAGAATGGGTATCAGTCGAATGCGAGAACGATCAAGGTTGCAAACGATATGCTAAGAGAACTGACGAACCTTATTAGATAATTAAAAATTACGAATTATTAATTACGAATTGTGGAATCGGCCTTTGGCTGAGCTAAGTTAAACAAGTTGTAATTGTGGAAATGGATTCCAGCTTTCGCTGGAATGACAAAGTGGGAATTGAGATGACGAGTGGAATTATAACGATGAATGTTTTCGGTTTGCTTGGAGCTATTAACTCCGAGAAGTATGCCGCTATTCGTCGTATGACGCGAGCCAATGCTGAGAATCAGGTGTGGTTTTTGGTTATGATGGTTTCTGTTGCTCTTATACTTTCTCTGCTTTTGGTTCTTTTCCGCAGGCATAACGTCGAAGTTGCGAAGCAGCGTAGCGATAAGCGTTTTCATCTTTATGCAGATAACAAGGGGCTTGTTACCGAGGAGTGTTCGATCCTTTCTAAGATAACCGAGCGTGCTGACGTCAGTCAGAAGGAGACGATTTTTAATGCGATGGCAGTGTTTAATCGCGGTGCTGCAAAACTGATGAAGGAACGTTTTTCCTCGGGTCTCGATCTTGAAGATCGCAGGCGTCTGAACAGGCGGATAAGCGATATTCGTGAGAAGCTTGGTTTCAAGAAAAAGTCTTATTCTTACGGTGTAAGGTCCCGGAAGAGTAAAGGATTGAGCAGCAGGCAGATAGGGGTAGGTAAGAAGCTGTCGATGGTTCTTAGCTCTAACAAGGGTCAGGAGCGTGTCGATGCTGTTGTTATAAGCAACGACGATGTCGAGTTTGTCGTACGGGCGGAATTTCCTCAACTTTGCCGTATTGGCGATACGTGGAGCATTCATTATCACTTTGGCGCGAGTATCTGGGAGTTCGATGCTTTGATGATAGATCATAACGGTGATAGAATTTCTTTGAATCATTCGGATAATATTCGTTTTATTAACCGTCGCAGGTTTTTGCGTGTCGAAGTGGACAGGCCGGGACTTATATCATTGTTCCCTGTTTTTAGCGAAGTGGTCGAAGATTTTTCACTTCCTAAATTCAATCCGGCGAGGATCACAGAGATGTCCGGTCCTGGTATTCGTTTAGAGACGGATCTTGAAGTAATCGATGGCGATCGTGTTCTGGTTTTATTCAGGGCCGAGGCGGGTCGGATGGTCGGTGATATCGGTATCGTTCGCGGTTATCGGGGCGGCGAGGCCGGGTCGATAGGGATCGAGCTTGTGGGTATGGGTGACAAGGGTGTCGACGAGCTTGTTCGAATGACGAACAACGAAGCGATGAAGTATGCGACGGAAGAGCGTCAAGATGAACCTGATCGCGAATTAGCCGAAGGAGGTGTCCATGTCTAGTCAACTCGGCACAATTTCTTCGAGCATAAGCGCGTTAACGGACGAGTATTATACGATATCGAATAACCTGGCGAATATCAATACGACAGGTTTTAAACGTACAGTTAACAGTTTCAGCAGGGAACTTGCCAGACAGCTTTCCAGTGGCGAGGAGATGTCACCTTTGAGCGGTTCGATCGATCTTACGAGTAAGCTGGATTTTTCCATAGGTACGCATCTTGGAACGAATCGCCGTTTGGATACGGCGTTGGCAGGTAAAGGATTCTTTGTTGTCGAGACTCCTGATGGTCCTGTCTATACCCGGAGCGGAGTTTTTCAGCTTAACAGTACGGGTCAACTGACGAATGTTTCGGGTGATATGGTCGCTGGTGCGGACGGTCCGATCGTGATTCCCAATGGTATTACCGGTGACCAACTGAGTATCGGTGCCGACGGAAATATTTCATCGGACGGTGTCAACCTCGGTCAGATCAAGATCGTCGATTTTCCCGGTCGCGAAAACGAGCTTATTCCCGCGGGACTGAACAATTATCTTGCTCCGAAAGGATTGATCCCGACGGCGTCGGAAAATCCGATGGTTCGTCAAGGTTATCGTGAGAATTCGAATGTACAACAAATGCAGGAAATTGTTGACCTTATGATGGTTTCTCGACTTTATTCTGCAAATGTGAACTTATTGAAGAAACGTCAGGAAAACTCCAGGGTGATGCTTGAGATCGCTAAGGCGGTTTAATAGTCGTTAGTCGTTGGTCGATAGTCGTTAGTGTTTGGTTATTTGAGATATGTGTAAGGCGCAGATGAGACCTGCGAAAGTTTATATTATAGTAGGTACGAGAATCGTACTTTTGTTTATTATTCATTTGAGTGAGTATCTGAAATGTGTGTAAGGCGCAGAAGCAAGCTGCGAAGTTTATATTATAGTAGGTACGAGAATCGTACTTTTGTTTATTATTCGTTTGGATGAATATTTGAAACGTGTGTAAGTCGCAGACGAGAACTGCGGAAATTAATTAGGAGTTTATCATGCTTAAGGCATTTTCAACGGCAGCGACAGGTATGGCGGCTCAGCAGATGATGGTCGATTCGATCGCTAATAACCTGGCTAATGTAAATACTAACGGCTATAAGCGTTCACAGTGTAATTTCCAGGATCTTCTTTATCTTAAGATGCGTGAGGCGGGTCGGGAGATCGCATCTGGTGTTACCGCACCTAGCGGACTTGAGATCGGAAGCGGCGTTAAACTTGCGTCTACGACGAAGGTCTTTACGGTCGGTCAACTTCAAAACTCGGGCAGAGATCTTGACGTTGCTATCCAGGGTGACGGTTTTTTCGAGGTTACGCTTCCAGACGGTGAGAGTCGTTATACGCGTGACGGTTCCCTACAGATGGATTCGACGGGTAAGCTGGTTAATGCCAGCGGATTTGAGATTAGCCCTTCGATCACGATCCCGCTTGAAGCTACGAGTGTTGATATTGCCAACGACGGAACGGTCAGTGTTCAAACGCCCTCCGGTGTTCAGACGGCGGGTACGATCGATCTTTATCGTTTTCAGAATCCTGCGGGATTAAGCTCTGAGGGTGGAAACCTTTATCGTGAGACGGAGGCAAGCGGAACTGCGACATCCGGTACGGCGGGGGAAAACGGCTATGGCGGTATTTTGTCTAAGTTCCTTGAAAAATCGAATGTCGAAATGGTAAACGAACTTGTGAGCCTTATCACTGCTCAACGTGGTTATGAGATCAACTCTCGCAGTATCCGTGTTGGCGATGAGATGCTGCGAAAACTTAATATGCTGATAAGATAGGTGCGAGAATCGCACCCTTTGATCTTTATCCATTTTTATGGATATTCGATTCGTGTGTTAAGACGTTGCGAAAACTTAATATGTTAATAAGATGGGTGTCCGCATGGGCAACAAGTTGCCCATCCTACGGTGAAGCAAGTTATAATTGTATAAATGGATTCCAGCTTTCGCTGGAATGACAAAGCGGCAGGGATGGCAATGGTATTAAGTTAATTCGTAGTTCATAGTGTTAGAGGCAGAAAAAAGCGAAAGTTAGCTTAGGGTTATAATATGAGAATTAAAATATTTTTATTTGTTATTGTGTCACTTGCATTTGCTTCTGAGGTTCGTGGTGAAAGCGACGGTTTACGTATCTACCTTCCCCGCGAGACGGCGATCAAGGGAGATTCTATAAGGTTAGGCGATGTTGGCATCATTTGCGGTGACGAGGTGCTTGTTGCGGCAGCAGGCGATGTCAGTCTTGGCAAGTTCAGGATAACGGGTCAGCGGATAGTAATCGATAAGCAGACGATCCTTAGCCGTCTTGCATGTGAGGGTGTCAAAGGTAAAAAGGTTTTATTTAGCGGTGCCGCTAAGGTTATCGTTAAGCGAGATGAGAAAGTTATCCCCGGCGAACGCATTGTTGCAGTTGCTCGTGAGTTTGCCGATAAGCAGCTCGGTTTGTATTCTGTCAGCAGCATAACGGCTATCGGTGTTACAGGGGATCATGCTTTGGCGGAAGGTGTTTCAGACGTCGAGCTTTTGGTAGAGCCGAGTCGTTACAATAAGAAGTCCATGCTAAATGTTATTGTAAAGATCGTTGAAGAAGGTATCGAGATCGATAGGTGTAAGGTTTCATTTGCGATTAGATATACAAACGAGAAAGTTGTTGCGAAGCTGGACATCCCTCGCGGTGCTGTTATCAGTTCCGACAATGTAATGGTCGAGACGTATGAGTCTAGTGCGCCTGACAGTTCCAAAGCGGTGGTTCCATACGGTCTTGTTGCCAAGCGTGCGATCATTGCAGGCAGCGTTATAAGCGATCGGCTGGTCGGTCCTTTACAGGGGCAGGGTCATGGTTCGTCAGTCGATGCGATGCAGCCGGCTGTGAAGCGCAGGCAGATCGTTGCAGTTAAGATCGAAGCAGGCGGTTTGAGCATTTCGTCGCTTGGCGAGGCGCTTGGCGACGGCAGGGTTGGCGAGTATATCAAGGTTAAAATGGGAACCGAGAGAGATTCCCGTACGATAATCGCCAAAATACATGAAAACGGCATATTAAAGCCTGTATATTAAAAGAGGTCCGATATGAGAAATACAAGACAAATAAAAGTTATGGTTTTTTTGGGCGTGTTTTTGGTCGGCGGGGTTTGTTATGGCGGTTCTCTATGGGCGAAAAAGAGCAGCACCAGTACGAGTGTTTACTCGGACGATAAGGCGAATCGGATCGGCGATATACTTACGGTCATCATTAGCGAGGACAGCAAGATTGACAACAAGATCCAACGTGATCTGGAGAAGAATAGTTCTCATGCGATAACTTTCGATGACGATGTGATCGATATTGATGCCGGAGTGATCGATCCATTGCTGCCTAGTATTCCTCAGCTTACTCTTAATGCGACAAGCAGTAAGTCGATGGATGGTAAGAGCGATTATAAGGACGAGCGTAGTTTCGAGGACCGTATGACGGTTGTCGTCGAGGATGTTCACCCGAACGGTAATCTTGTGATAATCGGGACGCGTGAACGTAATATCGCCGGCGATAAGCAGCTTATTCACCTTAGCGGTATAGTTCGTCCGCGTGATATACAGTTCGACAACACCGTTCGCAGCGATCAGATTGCACAGTTTCGGCTTTATACTGTCGATAAGGGCATGACGAAAGATTATACGACGCCCGGGTGGCTTGCGAGGATATTCGATTTTATATGGCCGTTGTAAGGGTTCGGAGTTCGGAGTTGATGAACCAGCCTTGCGGCTGGGTGTGATTTATAGGTTAAGGAGTTCTTAAGATGAAGCTACGTTGGTTATTGCTTTTGGTTGCGCTGACTTGTAGTGCCCATGGTGCGCGTATCAAGGATATAGTCGATGTCGAAGGTGTTCGAGGGAACCCGCTGATGGGTGTCGGTCTTGTTGTGGGGCTCAATGCCAGCGGCGATAATTCGATCCCAAGCCAGCAGATGCTTGCGAGCCTTTTGCGTCGCAATGGCGATGTTACATTCGATCCAAAAGATCTCGGTATAGGGAGCGTTGCGCAGGTAATGGTTACAGCGGAACTTGGTCCGTGGGACAGGGTGGGGTCGCGAATCGATGTCGATGTTTCGGCGATCGGGGATGCGTCAAGTTTGCAGGGTGGTATATTGCTTGCTACTGAGCTTAAAGGTGCTAACGGTGAAGTCTATGCGGTTACTCGTGCGGCGTCTGTGTCTACGTCTTCGTGGACGGTTGAAGGTAAGACTGGCAGCAGCGTCGCTAAGAACCATCCGACGGTTGGACGAATAACCGGGGGTGCTTATGTCGAGCGTGAGGAGCTTTCAGATTTTATCGAGAACCTCGGCGGTAACAGGGTTGTTACGCTGAACCTTCGTAACAGCGATTTTACGACGGCAGAGCGTATCGGCCAGGCAATTAGCTCCGAATATAATGACAGCGTTTATGTCGAAGACGCCGGTACGATCCGCGTTAAGATCCCTGATAGTGTAGGTTTTCGTGAAGAGGTTCGTTTTGTCGATAGGATAATGAGCTACGATGTTAAGGTCGATATGCCTGCGGTCGTGGTTATCAACGAGCGGACTGGTACTATCGTTGTCGGGGGAAATGTCGCGATAAGCGAAACGGCAGTAGCTCAGGGGAGCCTTGTAGTTAAGATCAAAGAACAAGAGCAGGTGTCTCAGCCTAGCACTCCGTTTACGGAAGGTGCGACGACGGCGATAGTTCCTGAAAGTACGATAATGGTGGAAGAAGAGGAAGGTTCTCTTATCCGTGTTCCAGATGTTGTGACGGTGACAGAACTTGCTAACGCTTTGAACGCGATAGGTGCGACACCTCGCGATCTGATAGCGATATTCAATGCGTTGAAGGTGGCTGGGGCGCTACAGGCTCGTATCGAGATGATGTAGGAATTAATTACAAATTACGAATCATGGGATCAGTTTTTTGGCTGGTGCTGATTTATGTAGATGGAGTCAATGATGGATATAGAACAAATGTTTCCTGGAAGTCCTATGATGGCTGATGGGGTTAGTCCTCTTGGCCCCGGGGTTCCACAGATTGACGCATCGATAAGCTACGACGAAGAGGAGAAGAAAAAGGTCGCGCGGGATTTTGAGTCGATCTTTATCCATCAACTTATGGAAACGATGAAGGCTACGATCCCCGATGAGGAGAGCGAGGATGTGGCGGCAGGGCAGGTTAAGAGTATGTATTGGTCGTTTATGGCACAGGCGGTTTCGGATCAGGGCGGGCTTGGTCTTTGGAAAGATATTTATAAGAGCATGTCGAATAATACGGATGCTTCAAAGGTTCAGCAGGCATCCGAGCAGCTTAACGGTAAAGTGTAAATAGCGTGCAGCGTGGAGCGTTTAGCGGATAGCCGTCTTCGACGGTACTGACCTGCGGTCAGTTTAAGGTTCGAATCGTTTTAGCAATGCAGATTCGGAGCACCTAAGGCATCTACGACTTTCGCAGGAATGATAAAGCAGCAGGAATGACAAGGTGAGATACAAAGATATGGAAGTTACAGAAAACAAATTTGATATTTTGATAAAAGAACTGCTGGTTGTTCTGGATAACGATGCGGCGAATATCGAGGTAACTCTCGATCGTCTTGACCGGCTTCGCGGTGCGGTTATAAAACGAGATCAGGAAGAGCTGAAAGTTCTGCTTGGTACGATCAGCAGCGAGGAAGATGTTTACAGTCGGGTCGAGGCTCATCGCTACGAAGTTCGTTCGATGATAGCCGGTTGTCTTGGATGGGAGATCGAAAGGGTTAACATTAGCAATCTTAAACAGGTTGTTAGCGAAGATATTGGCAGGTTGCTTAGTGACAAGCAGGTTCGTCTTAACGAACTTACCAGTAAACTTCG
>JAGLHQ010000055.1 GCA_023143375.1 Planctomycetota bacterium | reverse complement strand
TGCGTTCTATAATGAATAACGGTAAAGAAACCATTACGTATAACAATCGCGGTGCCGCGTCGTGGGAGAGTCGGCAGCGTCTTGTGAGTTTCCGGTTGTAATCAGGTCATGCCTGAAGCGACAAGGCAGTATAAGTTCTGGTTTAGCGGGAACGGTTTTGTGACTATTTTGCGATTAATTTCATTTGTAAGAAATTAAAGTTTGATGGAGATTTAAATGGCAGGTTTGGATGTTGGAATCTCAGGGCTCGATGCAGCCCGTAAGGCATTGGATGTTATCGGTAATAATATTGCCAATGCCGGTACCGACGGATATCACCGTCAGGACGTTCAGTTCCAGAGCCGTGACGATATGTATGTTGGCGGTCTTTATATCGGTCAGGGCGTTGACTTTGGCGAGGTTGTTCGCAGATACGACAGGGTTCTTGAGACACAGATAAGCGGCGAAGAATCGTTGGTGTCTCAGTATTCTGCGGAGCTTGATTCTCTTAATATAATCGAGACGGCAATCGGCGATCTGGTTTCGGGTGCGTCGGGTCTCGATAAGGTTATGGCGGAGTATTTCTCAGCGATGCACGATCTGAGTGTCGATCCTACGAGTATTGCTTATCAGGGCGGAGCGATCACAGCGGCAGAGTCTCTGGCATTCCGTTTTAACAGTCTTGGCAAGAGTACGTTCGATGTTAACGAGAAGCTTTATTCGGAGGCGGTTAGTGTCGTTGAGGAGATCAATAGCCTGGCGTATCAGATAGCTCATCTCAACGATAGCGTTTATCAGGCAGCTGTAAAAGGTGACGATGCGAATAATATTCTGGATCAGCGAGATCGTTTGATAACCGATCTTCAACGTCTTGCCGGTGTGTCGGTAGTCAATCGCGAATTCAGCCTGGTCGATGTTGTTGTGGGCGATATACCTCTGGTTCTTGGTACTCAGGTTTCCGAGGTTGAGCTTAAGCTTGTCGATGGCGGCGGGACAAGCGATTTTGGTTTGTCACCTTTAGACGCGGTACAGACATACACTGAGATCGAGGGCGGTAAGCTTGGCGGTCTTTTCAATCTTCGTAATAATATTGTTAAGGATATAAGAAGCGATCTTGATACTTTGGCGCTTACGGTTGCCAATGAAACGAATAAGCTGCATGTTCAGGGCGTAGGTACTGCAGGATCGTTTACAAGCCTTACAAGCGATGCGCTTCTGACGGCGAATGTGAGCGACCTTGTTCCTGCGGTTACTGACGGCGGGGTTATCCAGATGCGTGTTATCGACGGTTCAGGAACTCCTGTGGTTAGATCCATAACCGTTAATACGACTGATACACTTACTACTTTAGCGGCGAAGATCACCGCTGCCGATGCTAATATTACGGGTAGCGTGTCGGGCAATCAGCTTACGATAACTGCATCCGGAGTTTATACGTTCGATTTTGTTCCGGTGTCTCCATCGACGGATTCGGATACTTCCGGTTTTCTTGCAGCGGCAGGTGTTAACACGTTTTTCTCGGGTACGACGGCGGCTACGATGCGTGTTAACGATTTTGTCAGCAACTCTACCAACGGTGGAACCTATATAGCGTCTTCTGGAACGACGAGTCTAACGGATAATGCGAATATTCTTGCGATGGCGAAACTTGGCGATACGACGATAACCGGTCTTGGCGGTCTGACTCCAAAGGATTATTATATTAAGATATCCAGCGATCTGGGCAATAAGATATCGTCGATAGATACCAAGAGTGAGAATTCTAAAGCTGTTCTTAACAGTTTGCGTCAGCAGCGTGACGAGTCGAGCGGCGTCGATATGAATACGGAAGCTACAAAGATGCTGACCTACGGGCAGATGTTCCAGGCGATGGCGAAGTATATCAATACGATATCCGAGACAATGCGTACGATCATGGATATATCTTTTTAGTTTCAAGAATGTAAAAATAAAATATTGAAATGAAAAGTTACATATTGAAATTCGAAATTATTTATTGTTACGATTAATTGCTGCTTTCGCAGATAATAAACAGTGGGAATTATAACGTTTTTTTCCGCCACAGAGCAAAAAAGAGAGCAGAGAGAACACAGAGAAAAGAAAAAGAATTAGAAACGAAAGTCGGTTTTTATGAGTTATTCACTTGATGGTATATATAATAATACGGTTTGGGCGATCGATAGTCATACTGCTGCGTTGTCCAAACTTCAGGAGCAGGCGGCGACCGGTCAGCTCATAAGCAGGGCGTCTGAGAGTCCTCAGGACTCGCATCGTCTATTGGGTCTTTATTCGGATATGCGTTCGATGGACGGTCATCTTGATACTATCGGAAAGGTTGTAGCCAGTTTTGAGACGGCTTCGATCGGCACGCAAAATATAACCGGAACATTTACAGATGCCCAGACTAACTTTATGAATGGTCTTGCGGTTTCGCTGCCGAGTTCTCTGGCAGGTGTTATCGACGGTTATCTTGAAACAATAGTTTTAAATGCCAATATCGATCACGCCGGTGTTAAGATGTTCGGAGGGGACCGGAGCGATGTAAATCCTTACGTCGTGACTCGTGACGGGCAGGGGCGTATAACGCAGGTAACATACCAGGGCAGCCAGAGTGAGCGAACGGTTGAGGTTGCTACCGGGGTAGATTCTGCAGCTACGTTTGTCGGCGATAATATGTTTAAATTCGACGATCGCCAGTCGCCTGAGTTTATGAGCGATGACGGCGCCGGTAATACCAAGACCGGTCTTGTAGTCGGTGCCGGTACACAGACGGTCCGAGGCGATGTTACGTTAACAGTAACCGATAACGGTGGTGGTAATTTCGATCTTTCAATAGACGACGGGGCCAGTAGTGTTGCGGTTACGGCAGCTTCGGGTGATGTTGCGGTTACACATTCTGTTACCGGTGAGGTATTTTATGTTAACACAGCCAGTATAAGTTCCGGCGGTACAGAGTATATCCGTGTTCCGGGCACCTACGATATTTTCAACTCGCTTATGAATGCTCGCGATATGCTTTTAAACAAGGACTCGATGACCAATAACGAGTGGAACACGATGTATAACGATATGAATGTTACACTTGGCGAAGTTCAGGAGAGTGTTACCAGGACGTTCCCTACGATAGGCGGCAGGACGCAGACTCTTTCATCTCTCGAGGATAGTCTCCGTGAGATAAAGTTTAACACCGAGTCTGAGATAAGCCAGGTTCAGGATGCCGATATTGCTCATGTTGCAGTCGATCTTGCGAAGTACCAGGTTCTTTACGA
>JAGLHQ010000054.1 GCA_023143375.1 Planctomycetota bacterium | reverse complement strand
TTCCCGGGCGAAGGGTCACAGCTAAAGTATACGATGGCTTATTACCACCTGCCTTCAAACCAGCGAGTTAAGAACCGTTACGTTATGGAAAAACTCGAAAGGGACGATTGGGGTATCGCGCCAGATGTAAAGGTCAAGGTTGAGCTTAGAACAAAGGAAGGCCAGAAAATGCTCAAGACCCAGAACGCAAACGAGATACTCGCAAAAGCAGATCATGACGAAGTGCTTAACCCTGTTAAAAGATTTTCGCTTCAGGAAACCATAGACTCAGATCCGCAGTTAGCCATTGGAATCCTGGTCCTTAAGAGTAAGATCGTTCAGTCAGGTAAAGATGTTAGGTTTCCCGAAAAGATCGAAGCACCTGTCATCGCCGAAAGTAAGATCAATGTTAAAAGTTAGAACCGTAGGATAGGCAACTCGTTGCCCATGCGGAAAAAGAAACCCCGAAGGGGTTGAATGTAACAGCCCGGGGCTAAGTCCGAAGGACGCAACCCTGGGAAATTGCGGCAACCAAAATCTTGCCCTGAAGGGGCTAAATAGAAGATATAGAATTTCAAACGGAAGGATAGTTTTGTCGGAAGAAAGCTCAGTAAACAAGTTTCAGCAGCAAAGAGAGTTAAAGCTTGAAAAAATAGCCGCGATGGGCATCGACCCGTACGGCCAAAAATACGATGGTACGGTAGCTGCCGAAAAGATCAGAAGCAGTTACATCGACGATCAGGAAGGTCAGCAAGCATGCACAGCCGGACGGATCGTTCTCTTGAGAGATATTGGCAAGCTGATTTTCATCACACTTAGAGATTCTTCAGGCACCATCCAGCTCGGACTAAGCAAAAAGCTGCTCACCGAATCGTGGGATTTTGTAAAGCTGCTTGAGCTTGGCGATATTGTAGGCGCAAAAGGTCAGCTCGGAAGAACCCGCACCGGCGAGATAACCATCTGGGCCGAGGAAGTTACCATCTTAAGTAAATCAATCCTGCCGCCGCCGGAAAAATTCCACGGCCTGTCAGATGTTGACCTCCGTTACAGACAAAGGTATGTCGACCTATGGGCCAACCCAGAAGTTATGGAACTGTTCTTAAAACGCAGTGCATTCGTTATGTATATAAGGAACTTCTTAACCGAACGCGGATTTAACGAAGTCGAGACACCGATGATGCAATCGATCGCGGGCGGAGCAGCCGCCAAGCCTTTCACTACGCATCACAACTCGCTGGACATGGAGTTGTATCTGCGCATCGCACCGGAGCTTTTCTTAAAAAGGCTCTTAGTCGGAGGTATGGAAAAGGTCTTCGAGATAAACCGCAACTTCCGCAACGAAGGGCTAAGCACGCGTCATAACCCCGAGTTTACGATGATAGAGCTTTACCAGGCGTACGCCGACTACAATGATATGATGGACATCACCGAAGAGATCGTTTGCGGCTTAGTTGAAAATTATTGCGAAGGTCCCGTCCTGGAGTTCGGAAAATTCAAGGTCGATTACACACGTCCGTGGAAACGGGCAAAGTACGCCGATCTCTTGAAAGAGCACGCCGGCTGTGACATCGACGATATTGACGCTGTTCGACAAAAAGCACAGCACCTCAACATCAACCATGAAAAAATGGACGATGTCGTTGTCATTAACGAAGTCTTCGAGGCGACCGTCGAGGATCATCTTATAAATCCGACTTTTGTGATCGATTACCCCGCGGCGATATGCCCGCTTACAAAAAAGAGCAAAAGCGACCCGAACTATGCCGAACGCTTCGAGCTGTTCGTTGCTAAAATGGAGCTTGCAAACGCATACACAGAACTTAACGATCCCAAGGTGCAGGAAGCCAACTTCAAGAACCAGCTAAAGGGTGAAGAAGATACTATGGCGACGATGGACAACGATTTTGTAAACGCCCTAAAGTACGGTATGCCGCCGGCCGGCGGATTAGGCATCGGTATCGACAGACTCGTTATGCTGCTGACAGGAGCTACCAGTATACGCGACGTCATACTCTTCCCGCTCTTAAAGCAGATCGACAGCTAACGGAACCCTGCATGTCACCGTAGGATGGGCAGATTTTCTGCCCATGGGGAAATGTGAAACGTGTTGTCATTCCCGCGAAGGCGGGAATCCACGTGTGACGAAACCCTGTGTTTTAATGTAGGATGGGCAAATCTTTTGCCCATGCGGAAACTGTTTTGATCATTCGAGTTTTATCATTCGTGTTTGTTTAGTCCGCCTCTGGCGGATCGGATTTAGTGCTTGGAGTTTTTTCAAGGATGACCAATGAAGCATCTTAGCATTTTTCTTTGCTTGAAGTACTTGCGAAAAAAGAAGATCATCCTTCTTAGCATCGCCGCAGTCTCGATGTCCACCGCGCTGCTGATCGTCATTGCCAATCTTTTCACAGGTTTCATCGACACTCTTGAAAACTCATCATCGTTCCAGATGGGAGATATTGTTTTAACCGCACCGCAATCGAAAAAAATATCCGGATATAATAACCTTATAGAAAAACTCACTGCTGACCCATCCATCGCCGCTGCCACGTCCGTTCTGTCTAGCCAGGGGATTTTGCTTCTGGACAAGGGCAATGTACGAGCCGTCAAGATATGGGGCATAGAGGTCCCCCGACGCAACAGCGTTGTGCCTTTTAAGGAAAGCCTTATAAGGCAAAAAGATATCGCCGCAGAACCTTCGTTTGCTCTCGATGACGATTCGCAGGTAAATGGTTTCTTAGGCATCGGCCTTATC
>JAGLHQ010000053.1 GCA_023143375.1 Planctomycetota bacterium | reverse complement strand
ACCACAGGTTCCGGCCTGGAGCAAAAGACCAAGAGCATACGCTTTACCGTCTCCGATGCGGTCTTTAGCGGAATCCACGCTTCCGACAACGAATTCATTTATCTCCCCATCGAAAAGCTTTCCGCAAAGCTCTACCCCGATAAGCCGTCCTTCTGCAATGTTATCAATATCAAGACCGCACCCGGAGTCGATCCCGAACAGGCGGTCAAGAATGTAAGAGCCATCTTTAAAGAGTTCGCCTCCGCCGAGCTTGGCTGGGGCACTTTTTACATAGCCTCTACCGAGATAGCGACCTCGCGTTCACTCAACGCACGGCTGATCGTCGAATACAAAAAACAGATGGACATGCTCCTGCTTATCTTCGGCATCATCAGCGGCGGAATAATACTGCTGGTCTGCTGTATTTTTTATCTGATCGTAATGACACGACAAAAGGACATCGCTGTCATGAAAAGCTGCGGCTTAGGCAGCGGCTCGGTGTCGGTTTTATTTCTGGCATTCGGTTCTATCGCCGGCGTCACAGGTTCGGCACTCGGCGTCATCATCGGCTACCTGGTTACCATAAACATCAACACCGTAGAGCTATGGATATCCAACGCACTGGGCCTAAAGCTCTGGAAGTCAAGCACCTACATGTTCAGCCGAATACCAAGTGCCATGAACTGGGACTACGCTTTCTGGATAGTCCTTTTCGCCGTATCCGCTGCGATCGTAGGAACGCTGATTCCCGCAATAGTCGCAGCCAGAATTCAACCCGTTAAAATTTTAAGATATGAATAAAGATATTACGTGTTGTCATTCCCGCGAAAGCGGGAATCCATGTGTAACAAAAAAAGTGTGTGTGACATTATTGTCATCCCAGCGAAAGCTGGGATCCATTATTACGACTAATAGAATAATATAAATGTATAAAATAATACTCCCAGTTCGGTTCATGTTAAAGCGTCGGATAACCATCCTTGCCATCGCATCGATCGCGCTGTGTGTGTTCATAACCCTCGTCGTGATGACCGTCCACAACGGTATCGTAAATGAGTTCAAGGGAAAGAATCACCGTTTCGCAGGCGATTGCGTCGTCAGCACCGATTCGCTCGTCGGTTTCACATACTACGAAGATTTCCTTGCAGAGCTTAGAGCAAAGCCGTTTGTATTTGCTGCCGCGCCCGCGATAAAAAGCTTTGGCCTGTTAAATCAGCCCGGCAGTGATATTAATATCGGCATCGAGATAACCGGTATCGAACCCGGCGAGTTTTCACGTGCAACCGGTTTTGGCAAGACGCTCTACTACAACAGGCTCCAGCCGCAAGATGCATTTGCACATAATTACGACAAAAACCTGCCCGGCTGTGTGGTTGGGATAATAATGATGCAGGGAGGAACAGACAAAAGCGGCAAGTATCATCACAGCAGTTTTCGTTCCCGTTACGAGTTTTCGATCAGTTGTTTCCCGCTTACTGCAAAAGGCGCCCTCGCAAAAATGTCCACCGGCCTGGTAAACTCAAAGACTTTCATCTACGCCGATGACAGCCACACACAGATACCAAAGGTCGATTCGAAAATGATCTATATCCCGTTCCATTTCGCCCAGAAGCTTTGCGGTATGGACGGACCCGACAAAAGAGTAAATGCAATACACATTAAATTCGCCGAAAACACATCCGTTTCCGAAGGCACCGAAAAAGTAAAAGCCTTATGGCAAAGTTTCCTTCAAAAAAACGACGACAAAAAATATGCAAACCTTTTACAAAATGTAACGGTTCAAAAGTGGACCGATTTTAGAAGAAGCTCCATCGCCCCGATGGAAAAAGAACAAACGATGCTGCTGATGCTCTTTATAATGCTCGGCTTTATCACCGTCTTCATAATCTTCGTAGTCTTTTACATGATAATCAGCCACAAGAGCAAGGACATCGGCATCCTGAAAAGCATCGGCATCTCAGCGATAAGCATTGTAAACATCTTCCTCGCCTTCGCTTTTCTCGTAGGTGCCATCGGTTCTCTCGTAGGTGCCGTCTGCGGGTGGGCTTTCGTCTCAAAAGCCAACGATATAGAAGCATGGCTCTTTGAAGAATACGGGTGGCAGCTTTGGGACAGAAGCGTCTACGCCATCGGCGCGATACCGGATCAGGTCCAAATAAATGTCGTTACGTTAATAGTCATCTCTGCGGTCGCCGCCTCGCTGCTCGGTGCTCTTATCCCGAGCATACAGGCCGCAAGGAAAACGCCCGTCGAGATTTTACAGGTCAACCAATTATAAGCGGATATAAAAATGGATACGATCATAAGCGCAACCGGAATTTGCAAGACATATAAATTGGGACAAAGCACACTTGAGGTTCTAAAAGGCCTTGACCTGTCCGTAAACGAAGGCGAGTTCGTCGCCATCGTCGGCGCATCCGGCAGCGGAAAGAGTACCCTCCTGCACATCCTCGGCGCACTTGACAAAGCCGACGCCGGCAACGTCCGCTACAAACAGCGGGACATCGCGTCCTTTTCGCAAAAAAAACTAAATCTCTACAGAAACGGATCGGTCGGCTTTGTTTTCCAGTTCTACCACCTCCTCGACGAGCTGAATGTCTTAGAGAACGTTCTTTTGCCAGCGATGGCAAAACACGGCACCATCGGTTGGTTTTCGCATAAAAAATCCATAAAAGCACGCGCAATGGAGCTTCTGCACCGGTTTGGCCTCGCCGACCGCATCAAACACAGGCCATATCAGCTATCCGGCGGAGAGCGCCAGCGAGTCGCAATCGCAAGGGCACTGATAAACCAGCCAAAACTCCTTCTGGCAGACGAACCGACAGGAAACCTTGACTCTGAGACCGGAAATGGTATACTGAAAGTTCTTGAGCAGCTAAACGGCGATGGGCAAACCGTCATAATGGTAACGCATGACGACAACATCGCCAGCAGGGGACACAAGATCATCCGCCTGGCTGACGGTAAGATCGTTTGACCTTAAGCGGGCTGTAAGTTTGTGGCAATGGAGAATTATTATGGCAAACAAAATTTGGCTCGACGGACAACTCGTTGACGAGGACAAGGCGAAGATTTCCGTCTTCGACCACGGCCTGCTCTACGGAGACGGCGTTTTTGAGGGCATTCGTGTTTATAAAGGCAAGGTCTTTAAGCTCGCTGAGCACTTAAACCGACTTTACGAATCGGCAAAGGTTATCCGCCTTGAGATAAGTGCAACTATCGCCGAACTCACAAAGGCCACCTTGGAAACTGTAAAGGCAAACGGCATAGATGATGCCGGATATATCAGGCTCGTTGTCACACGAGGAATAGGCGACCTCGGGCTAAATCCTTTCCTTTGCAAACAGTCTACGATCTTTATTATTGCTGCTTCCATACAGCTTTATCCCGAAGAGTTCTACGAAAACGGCATGAAAGTTATCAGCGGAAGTACGCTTAGGAACCACCCGATGTCCCTGCCCCCGCAGATTAAGAGCCTTAACTATCTCAATAATATTCTGGCAAAGATAGAAGCGATCGACGCAGGTGCCGGTGAAGTTATTATGTACAACCACCAGGGCTTTGTCGCAGAAGCAAGCGGTGATAACGTCTTTATCGTAAAAGGCGGAAAGATTTACACGCCGCCGGTTCAGGCAGGTTCGCTGGAAGGGATAACAAGGGCAACAGTATTCGATCTTGCACGTGCCGAGGGTTTTGAGGTCATCGAAAAAAATCTGACACGGATGGACCTTTACATAGCCGACGAGTTTTTTCTGACAGGTACCGCCGCTGAGGTCATCGGTGTCGTCGATATAGATTCAAGGATCATCGGTGACGGAACGCCCGGGCCTATCACAAAAATGCTTAAAAAGAAATTCTATGAATATGCGTGTTCAGGAACAAAATAAAACTTTGTCGTCAAAGCGCAAAACATCGCCAAAGACTTTCGACCTCATCGCTGAAGAGATCACAGCCGTAAGGGATTTCATCTGCGCAACCCTTGTAACCGGCAACGAAACCGTCGATAAGTTGATCGGCCACGTTACCGCTCAACCGGGAAAGATGCTAAGGCCGGCACTGGTGCTGCTGGCGGCAAAATCCGTCGGCTCAATTGAAGACACACATATCAAGCTCGCCGCTGTAACAGAGATGATACACACCGCAACGCTCCTACACGACGATGTCATCGACGAAGCCGGGAGCAGGAGAAACGCCGTTACCGCAAATGTCCTGTGGGGAAACGAGTCAGCCGTCTTACTTGGCGACCTGATACTAACAAGGGTCTTCCAGTTGTGTTCGCAGTTCGAGACGCCCGATATTTCGCAGACGCTCGCCAGGGCAACTACAAAGATTTGCCAGGGAGAGATCGACCAGAACATCCAGCAGCGCAACTTCGACCTTTCAATAGAAAAGTATATGCAGATAATCTCGGACAAAACGGCATCGCTGTTCGCATGTTCCTGCTTGCTGGGCGCAAGGATCGCAGACGCACCCGTCGAGCAGGCTTCTGCCTTGGAATCCTTCGGCCTTGATCTTGGAATCGCTTTCCAGATCACCGATGACCTTTTGGACATTACCGGCTGCGAGTCAACCGCAGGCAAAACCCTGGGAACGGATATCAAAAAGTGCAAGCTTACCATGCCAATAATACATCTCATGGAAAACTCCGATCCCGCCGGCAAAGAAAACATTATAGAAAAGCTAAAGGCCTCAGATCGCCAATCCGTCACCGCTTTATTGCAGGACAGGGGCTCACTCGAATATACCAGGTCCATTGCCGAAAAGTTCTGCTTAGACGCAGTGAATTCTTTACAGATTATCGACGATTCACCCGCAAAACAGGCACTTATAGGAATAGCCAACTCACTTACCGTTCGGCTTGCTTAGCTTGTAGGATTATTTGCCTAAAGGCAGTTTTTACAAAAGTTTTACTTTACCAACCTGCAAACCTATGGCAAAATAACGTTATTGTCATCCCAGCGAAGGCTGGGAACCATTGTGGCGAAAAAAAAAACGTGAATCGTGTTGTCATTCCCGCCTGTCGCGTCGCAGTCTTTGGCGAAGACGGGCCAAGGCGGCAATCCACGCGTAACGAAACTATGTGTGTTACCGTAGGATGGGCAAATTTTTTGCCCATGCGGAAAAACTTGCTCCAAACAATAATAAATAGAAAATAATAAATAGAAAATTAAAAAGGGAGGTCCGATCATGAAAACCGTACTTACTGTTCTAGTCATCCTTGCTTTTGTTTCACCAGCCGCCGCTGCCGATGCTTGCGAAGGCGTCGCTCTTACCGTTTACAACGACAACTTTGCCGTTGTACGCCAGCGGAGAAAAATGGATTTCGCCAAAGGCGTAAACACCGTTAAGTTTACAGACGTAGCTTCGCAGATAGACCCCGCCAGCGTAAACTTCAAATCACTTTCCAACCCCGGCCAGGTTAAAATCCTCGAACAGAATTATGAATACGATCTCGTAAATACCTCAAGCCTTTTAAAAAGGTTTATCGATAAGCCCATCACCCTTGAGATAAAAGGCAGCGGTTCCGATCAGGGCCATACCGCAACAGGTGTTTTGTCGTCATCGACAGGAAACGATCTTATAATACAGAACGCCGATGGCATCAATATTATAAGCAGAGGCTCTATCGACAGAATATCCCTTAACCAGGCCCCCGCTGACCTGGTCACAAAGCCGACACTCGTCTGGCTTGCCCAGGCAAAAAAAGCCTCACAGCAGCTTTGTCAGGTAACATACACAACCGGAGCACTTAGCTGGAACGCAGATTACTCAGCGACCTTAAGCCCCGACGAAAAAACCATAGACCTTACCGGCTGGGTAACGATAAAAAACCAGTCCGGTGCCGGTTATAACGATGCGTCTATAAAACTTATGGCAGGCGACGTCAGAAGGGTTCAGCCGCAGCCGAGAATAATGTATAAAGCAAGGGCCATGATGGAAATGGACGCAGCCGGTGCTCCCTTCGCAGAAAAGGCATTTATGGATTATCACATCTATACGCTCAATCGCACAAGCACAATAAATAACAACCAGGTCAAACAGATCGAGCTGATAACCCCCGCAAGAGATATAAAGATAAAAAAGAACTACCTTTACCAATGGCAAACCAAGCCGAAAAAAGTGCAGGTAAAGATCGAGTTCGAGAACGAAGAAAAAAACAACCTCGGAATCCCTCTGCCGAAAGGAAAGGTTCGAGTCTTCAAAGCAGACGATGCCGACGGAACCTTAGAGTTCGTCGGTGAGGACATGATCGATCACACCGCCAAAGACCAAAAACTCTCACTTTATATTGGCGATGCGTTCGATGTCGTACCCAAACATACCATTACCGATTCAGACTATTCAACACGAAGAAGTATCGAAACACACAAGATACAACTTAAGAATAAAAAGGAAAGAACCGCAAAAGTTATCGTCGAACAAAAATTTGAAGCCAGAAGAGGTAAGACAGACCGCGGGGGTGCTAACTGGACGGTCAACAAATCGTCGCATAAGTATATTAAACACGATGCACATACGCTCAGGTTTGAAATTAATATAAAACCAAAATCCGAAGTAACTCTGGAATATACCGTTACCGAAACATGGTGATAAGATGAAAAAGCCGACAATAAACTTTTATGCAGATTGTGTAGGCCTGGTCGTTTTCCTGTCGTTGGCTTGCACCGGGTTTGTCATGCGGTACATCCTCCCGCCCGGCTCCGGCGGACGAGGAAGACTCGTTCACGACGGCCAGGGCGGCGATCACATTAAAACGTTCTTGTCTTTGGGAAGGCACGATTGGGGCGACATACATTTTTACCTGGCTGTCACATTCGTGATATTTACCCTGTGGCACATATACCTGCACTGGACATGGATAAAGAATTACTGCAAAACGCATTTCGCAAAACGTGCATAAAAAAAACGCAGTTTTACGTAGCATGGGCAACTTGTTGCCCATGCGGTTGATGTGTTGGGTGTTGTCATCCCAGCGAAAGTCGCAGATGCCTTAGGTGCTGGGATTAGGTGTAACAAAAATGCAGCTTTACGTAGGATGGGCAACTTGTTGCCCATGCGGAAACCTTATGGAGGCAAAGTAATTATGCGAATTAGAAATTCTATTAGATCGTTAGTCGTTGCCGGTATATTTGTGCTTGCATCATCGACCCTTCATGCTAAGGACAGCTCTGTCAAACCGCAGGTCTGGATGATGCCCCCGGCCTTTCAAAGCGGAAGCTGCTTTAGAGAGCTCTTTACCCAACCCGATTCGTGGAAAGAGACAAGATCGAAAGTAAACGTGCTAGCGTATGCCGATCACCATCTTCACAAGCAGTTCACCGACAACCAACTGCGCACGTGGTTTGGAATGTTGAATAAGTGGGACATGAAATTCGCACTGGAAGTCGGAGCCGTCAAGCCCTGGGGAACCACCGGCCAAGAGACATTTGAGCGGCAGCATCCGAAGTGGGACAGGTTTCAGTCGCTCGGAGCGCGGATATACGCGATAGCAATGGATGAGCCGCTTTTCTGCGTGCGAAAGAACCTGAAAAAAACCGATCGCTATGCTATCGAGCAGACCGCACAATTTGTCGCGCAGGTCCGCAAAAAATATCCGGACATTCTTATCGGGGATATCGAGCCCTATCCGTCCATTCCTCTGGTCGCCCTGATCAATTGGATCGATGCCCTTGAGACAAGACTAGCGGAGTTGAACGTCAAGGGGCTTGACTTTTTTCGGCTGGACGTCGACTGGGTCAACTTCACTAC
>JAGLHQ010000052.1 GCA_023143375.1 Planctomycetota bacterium | reverse complement strand
GTGCGCGAGATACTCGATCCACTCAGCATTTCCAGGGTTTGGGGGATAGGCAGGGTGACACAAGAGGAGCTAACGTCGATCGGGATACGAACGATAGGGCAACTGCGAGAGACGCACATCGAGCACCTTAAAAATATTTTGGGCAGCCAGGGGCCGCACATACTCGAACTGGCCAATGGAATAGACAGCAGGGGCGTCGAGGCCGGGCGCGTTGCCAAGAGTATATCGAGCGAGCAGACGTTTGCGACGGACCTGAAAGATAAAGAAGTGCTGGGTAACGTTCTATTGAATCAAGTGGAAGAGGTCGCTTATAGGCTAAGGGGCGGCGGGTTTGAGGCTAAGACGATCACGCTGAAATTTCGGGATGGTAATTTTAATACCGTTACCAGGAGCAAAACGTTTGGCAAAGCGACGAACGTAACGGAAACATTGTGGCGGGAGTCTAAGGCGGTGTTTGACGGCTGGTATAAAAGAAAACCGACAGCCTTGAGGCTCCTTGGATTTGGCGCGTCGGGACTAGTGGCTGAGGGGAGCGGGCAAAAAGAATTGTTCGCCGACGCCGACGAGGAAAAACACAAACGCATCGACAAGGCGTATGACCAAATAAAACACCGGTATGGCGATGACGCCGTCAAGAGAGGCCGGTAGCTGCTGTTATGAAAGTTCTATATTATCTGCGGAAGCTGTAAAATAGAATTGTTCTGGCTTGTCGATTGTCAATACATACAGGCTTAATATTTCATATCAGTTTTGGGCAGGAAAACGATGGAATATGGCAAGGCTCCATCTCTAGAGATGAAGCCTTGCCACATAAAGGAGGTTATTCATTAAAAACTATATCGTATTGCCGTATATACATTAGTATCGTTTTGAAACTGCCCGAAGAAAGTGTCTGGATAATCACCGAAGAAAATATTAGCTCCAAGCTCAACGGCCAGGTTGTCATTCACTTTATAATTCAAATTTGGGCGTAAGTATGAATCTTTATCCGTCGGGGAGAAATAAGTAAACAATGAACATCTTAGATTCTGATTCATCAAAAGCTTCGTCAGGCGAACGGTTATCAGGTGCCTGAATTCATCTTTTGTCAGGCCGGCGGGGGCACTTTTTTTATGTTTGCCAAAGTCCATTATTTGTTCGATATAATATTGAAGGCCGAGCGTAAGGTCTTTGCCGATCTCTTGGCTGTAGCCGGCCAGGTATCTTAATTCGGAATTATTAATATTGCCGTCTGTTCCGCTTTGGTCGTCGTCCGATTCGTAATATCCGAATTCCAGATTTCCGATACCTTTGCCTACATTGCCCCTGACGCTTACACCATAAACATTTAGATCAGGGAAGATTGCCTGAGTCCCTGAAGCATTTAACCCGCCCGGACTTTTCCAAAAGCCCCGATAGGCATACAGGGCATATTCATAGTTATTTATATTCTTATACAGCCGTGCCGCCATCTCATCGTCGTCGAACCAACGATCCGGTTTATCGGTGCGCTGTATGGCGTCTTGTCCGGCCAATCTTCCAAGACTCGAATTCCAGTATGAAATACGCTCGCCACTTATAAAACGGTCAGGGTCAAATTGCGGCGTGTAGACGATATCCAGATTGGCAATATCAGAGAACAGGCTTATCTTAAGGGCGTCGGATGGAGCTTTTAGATATTCGGTATCTCTGCCAATAAAGAAAGACTGCCAGTCCTTAGGAAACAGATCGTTGATGAAAACAAGATCGCCCGTTCCCCATGTCAGGACCTGCCTTCCTGCTTTTAAGTCCATAAAGTCATAAGGGCTGGTAGAGAGATATGCTTCCCGAAGATCAAAATCGGCTTGCTCTTCTATCATGCCGCCGATGACATCCCCCTTGACCTTAAAGTCGGCCCAGTCAAGATACGATGACACATCGATCTGCAATCGCTGCTCCATAAT
>JAGLHQ010000051.1 GCA_023143375.1 Planctomycetota bacterium | reverse complement strand
AAGGCCAGGAAGGTATGGCAGTACGATGCCTCCGGTAAGATAACCGCACCGATCGTGCTGGATGACGGATGGGTTTATGTTGGAAGCGAAGATACAAAACTATATAAGTTAGATTCCGGTAACGGCCAAAATGCATGGCCCGTCCCATTCCTTTCCGGCGGCCCGATACTCGAATCGCCGTGTGTCGGTAAGAACATTGTTTATGTCAACGCCGTAGCTACCGGCATCCACGCCGTCGACAAGAAAACCGGAAAAAGCAAATGGAACATCAAAAACGGAACAGGTTTAATTGCAGAGGCAGGCGATAAAGCGTATGTTTTCGCAAAACCTGGAACTCTTATCGTTATGAACAACCTTACCGGCAAAGAGGTTTCAAAAATAAATATAGCAGGCGTTACGGACTATTCTGCCAATCACTTAGCTTCGACGATCTACGTCTCCAGCGATAGCGGAAAAGTTGTAAGTATAGGAATTAAATAAGTTACGGAAAACAGATTATTAAGGAGAATAAAGTCGATGGATGTTAAGATCAGGACCGCACTAATTAGTGTATCGGACAAAACAGGCGTTGTTGATTTCGCCAAAAAACTGGGCGAAAAGGGCGTTAAGATCATCAGCACGGGGGGAACTGCAAAGAAGATCGCAGAAGCCGGCGTCGATGTAGTCAGCGTTGATTCGGTCACGGGTTTCCCGGAAATGATGAACGGACGAGTAAAGACGCTGCACCCGAAAATACACGGGGCATTGCTGGCTTTGCGTGATAACGCCGAACACGCCGTTGCTCTTAAGGAGCATTCGATCGAGCCTATCGATCTTGTTTGTGTGAACCTTTATCCGTTTGAAAAAACCGTTGCAAATCCCGATTGCAAGTTCGCCGACGCTATCGAGAATATCGATATCGGCGGACCGAGCATGCTCCGTTCGTCGGCAAAGAACCACAAGTTCGTTACCGTTATTACCGACCCTGCCCAGTTCGATGTCGTTCTTGAGCAGATGGACGCTACCGGCGGCGTAAGCGAAGAGACAAGAAGAGATTTCGCACGCGTCGCGTTTGGGATGACAGCCGCTTATGACGCAGCCATCTCGAAATACTTTAACGCAAAAGCCGAAGTCGAATACCCCGAAAGAGTATCGATCGCTCTTGCTAAAGCAAGCGGCTTGCGATACGGTGAGAACCCGCATCAGTCGGCTGGTTTCTACAGGCTTGCTGATAACAACGAGGTTAATGTCGGAACCGCCAAACTGCTTGACGGCGGCAAGGGGATCAGCTTTAACAACCTTCTCGATGTAAACGCCGCTTTTGAACTGGTAAAAGAGTT
>JAGLHQ010000050.1 GCA_023143375.1 Planctomycetota bacterium | reverse complement strand
ATTTGCGTTGCTTACGAAAAAGCATATCTTGGCGATGTGACGAGTGCCTTCGGAAGCATCATCGCACTGAACAGAAATGTCGATCTGAAACTTGCAGAGACGATCATGGAATCGTTCAGCAGGTTCGGAAAAGCCGCAGGCGCAGCCGGCTTCTTCGCTGAGGTGATAATCGCTCCTGAGTTCTCAGACGAAGCCGTCAATGCCATAAGAACTATGAAGAAGTGGGGACAGAATGTAAGGCTTATGGCCACTGGTCCTATTGAGAGGGCAAGTATCGATCAGACGGAGTTCGACGTTCGCTGCATTGTCGGGGGAATGCTGCTGCAAAAACGCGACCTCTTCGCATGGGAGCCCGATCAGCTTACATACCCGACAAAGGTAAAGCCGACCCCAGAGCAGCTTGAAGATCTTCGTGTTGCATGGATTACCGCAAAGCACGTAAAGAGCAATACTATAACTTTGATAAATGGTAAGAAGATCGTCGGCGTAGGTGCCGGACAGATGAACCGTGTCGAATCAGGCCGTATCGCTTTCAAACAAGCCGGCGACATGGCGAAAGGCGCTGCCATGGGTTCCGACGCTTTCTTCCCGTTCCCGGACAATATTGTAAACGCCGCTAAGGCAGGCGTTGCATGTATCGTTCAGCCGGGCGGTTCGGTAAAAGATGACGAAGTTATCGCAGAAGCCGACAAAGCAGGCATCGCAATGGTCTTTACAGGAAAGCGTCACTTCAAACACTAAGACATAAAAACAAACGCCCGCCAAAAGCGGGCATCCAAACCATTTAACCCCCTCAATTTCATTGAGGGGGTTTTTTTGTGCCATTATCCTTTCGTTATAGTTTCTAGCATGTCGCTTGCGCTCCACGCTGCTGTTTGTATATCCGTCAATTAGTTGTCTCCAAATTGGGTTCGTTTTTTTTGCCCGAATCCCCGTGCTTCCCGTAAAGCCTTGCTGGCGAAACCTTTATCTTGATTTTGGTGTTTTGCAAATTGGGTTTGTTTTGCATATATTTTGTTTTTTCGACAACCCGCTTTTCCGTAATAGTACTCGATTTGCTGTAGGGCGCACTGAGTACGCAAAGAGCATTATCCAGTTTTTAAAGAACTGCCTGCTGGCGGAAAGTGAGTTCCCCTTGACCGTGCTTGGTCAATTCCATTGTACACTAAAAAAAGAACAAGTCAAGCATGTTTTGTAAAAAAATAACAAAAAAAACTAACCACAAATCTGCACGAATATAGAAGCG
The DNA here is from genome assembly GCA_023143375.1 of Planctomycetota bacterium. Taxonomy (GTDB): domain Bacteria; phylum Planctomycetota; class Phycisphaerae; order Sedimentisphaerales; family Anaerohalosphaeraceae; genus JAFGKL01. Next base: position 13,199 of record JAGLHQ010000050.1, on the reverse strand, counting down.
AATATAGCACAAATTATTCCAGCCTATGGCTGGATAAAAGGTAATTTTTGCCACAGAGAAAAAAAGAGGATACCGAGAGCACAGAGAAATTACTTGCTATATAGATACGGCTGGTATAGTATAATTGTGGACTAACTTGGATGTAGCAGTGTCCTCTTTTTTTGGAGGTGAATATCAATTGTATTTTGTTAGGAAGGTCAAGGATGAGTAAGCGATCCTCTTCGATTTCCAGAATATTAGTTCTTATTGGCGTTTTTGCAATACTCTATGCTGCTCTACCAAAAGACGAAGATGGGTCTTTAAAATCAAGCCGAAAAACTTCAGTTGTAAAGACAAAAGAAAACTTCAATCAAGAAAAACAGTCTTACTTGGATAAGGTAGCGGTATTAAATCTACGAGCTGAAAAACGTGTTCTTTATGAATGGGGTATACGTGGAGAAATAAAGAATACTGGCAATCGAACGTTATCCAAAGTTGAAGTTACTATATATTTTCTTGATGAAAATGCTAAAAGGATTTACGAGCAAACTTATTATCCAGTTCGTACTTCAGGATTATTTTCTGACAATCAACCGCTAAAGCCTAACTACGGCGAAAAGTTTTTTTATGCTGCTGATGATATTCCTTCCAATTGGTCACAAATGATGCAAGCATCTGTGACTGATATTGAATTTGCGTCAGAAGATTTATCAGGATCAAAGCCGAAAATATCATCTGCAAAGAAAGAAGCTTTGGTATTCAAAGAAGGAGAGATTGTTGAATTTGGCGATTTTTCATATGAAGTCGATGGTTCGCTATGGGGTCGGATATTACAACCAAAGGGAAAACCAGTTATAAAACCTAAGCAGGCATATTTGGTTGTAGCAATTTTTGTGTCGAATAATGATGTTAAGGCTAGAACCGTTCCAAAGATTTCTTTAGTTGACCAGTTTGGTCAAGAGCATATGCCTTCGAGTGTCGGGGGTGCTATAGATGAATTGCGTATCAACTATTCTGAAAGTTTAAGTCCAAATGTTCGTAAAGAAGTAGCAGAAATTTTTGATGTGTCAGTAGAAAACAGTTATAGGCTTAAGGTTTCTGATGGAAATAGCCCGGAGAAAACCGCTTTTATTAAACTATTGCCCATGCGGGCTTCAAATATAAAAAAGTTGAAAACCATGACTGAAACAAAGATTAACAAATATGTTTCAAAAGAGATAATGCGAGATACATATAAACTGGAATGTCTCAGTTTTGATAAAGACAGTATCAGCTATATCATTAAATTTAATTTTCCTATTCATTATAACGGTATTTCGCCAAGGATTATTGGAAAAACAGCGGTTCAGGCTATTATTGATAGTGTCATGGATCATGGGTGGAAGCCTCAGAAAGAAATTCTTGGTGTTTATGTGAGAATATACGCAAATTCAAATGAAAAGAGTCCTACCGGGAAGAGATTGGAATATCATTATGGGAAGTCTGTTTACGATCCTGTGGATGATAGGATTATCTGGCAGATGAAGTAGTGCTAGTACAGCTCAGACATAAAAAAAACCCAGTCGACCGAGGTCGGCTGGGCTTTTCCTTTTCATCAGCCTCACGGCTTGATTATTTTTTCTTCTTTGCTTTTTTCTTAGCTGGAAGTCCTGCTGCTTTTCTAAGCTTGTTGACCATATCTGTATGTTCCCATGGGAATTTCTTACGTCCGAAGTGGCCGTTCTTCGCGGTTTCCTTGAAAATGGGCCTTTTCATTTTCAGATGTTTGATCATTGCCTTAGGCGTCAGCGGGAAGATGTCCTTGATGATCTTTTCTATCTTTCTTTCGTCGATTACTTCGGTACCTTCGCAGTCAACCAGTACTGACAGTGGTTTCGCAATACCGATCGCGTATGAAAGCTGAACTTCAACTGCTTCGCAAAGTCCCGCAGCTACCAGGTTCTTGGCAACGTATCTTGCCATATAGCAGGCGGTTCTGTCCACTTTCGACGGGTCCTTACCGCTGAATGCTCCGCCGCCATGGCTTCCGCGTCCGCCGTAAGTGTCAACGATGATCTTTCTCCCGGTCAGACCGCAGTCACCCTTAGGTCCGCCGATCACGAACTTACCTGTCGGGTTAACGTGAACGATCATTTTATCGTCTATCAGTCTCTTTGGCAAGACCGGCATGATGACATGTTTGATGATCTTTTTCTTCAATGTAGAATATTTTACATTAGGACCGTGTTGAGTTGAGATGACAACCGTGTGTATTCTTTGCGGCTTGCCCTTGGCGTTGTATTCGATGGTGACCTGGCTCTTACCGTCAGGTCTTAGCCATTTGAGTTTTTTTGATTTTCTTACGCGTGAAAGACGATCGGTCAGTTCGTGAGCAAGATGTATCGGAAGCGGCATAAGTACTGCGGTTTCTTTACAAGCATATCCGAACATAATTCCCTGATCGCCTGCCCCTTGTTCCTTATGAAGCCCCGTGCCCTCAGATACTCCCTGTGAAATATCGGGGCTTTGCTGATCGAGAGTTACCACGACAGCACAGTTTTCATAGTCAAACCCCATATGAGGATCCGTATAACCGATCTCTTTGATAGTCTGACGAACCACTGCCGGGATATCGACATAGCTTTTGGTTGTGATCTCACCGGCAACTATTACCAGACCGGTGGTAACCATAGTTTCACATGCTACTCGGCTGTTCGGATCCTTTGCTATCATCGCGTCAAGGATCGCATCGGATATCTGATCAGAAACCTTGTCAGGGTGTCCCATAGTCACTGATTCACTAGTGAAAAGATAGTTGTTTGCAGAACTGACCGTCTTTTTCTTGGCTGCCTTTTTGGCCATCCCATTCTCCTTAATTCTGTGGATATATTTTTTAGATTACAGGAATATATCAGTTTACGCACTAATAGTCAATCCATTACATTTTTAGTTCACAAAAAAAAACGATCGCTTAAGGGTTGCTCACTTACCCGTCTGTTCATTTAGCTGCCAGTTATAATTCTGGAATTTAACGACATAATCCCCGTTAATCAGGTATTTTTCGGTATCGGCAGGCACGTGCTCCAATATACAGTTAAGGTACGATCGGATATGCTCGTCTCTGCTGCGGAAACGCTTTATATGACCATATTTTGCAATAAACTGCGACCTGTAGTTATTGAAGATAGTTGTCAGATAAACGATCTTATTGTCTTTGTCTATCCTTATTCCTCGCTTATCGGTTAACATCTTTGCCGCCTGCTTATTCAGTTGATCGTAAAGCTTTTTGGCAACATAAGGTTCGTTAAGGAGGTAAGCTCCGCCCATCGTTCCGTATGACAATCCAAAGCTGATCAGGGGCTCCTGGAAAGCATCTAAAAGGATACCTTTTTCAATTTCCTGTAATGTGTATTCAAGCCCCATTACTTTAAAATATATCTTATTTCTTCCGCCCGGTATCTGCATGATGCTGCTGTCAGGATAAATGATCATATACCACTTGCGCTCTATCGGGTAATTATCTATCACTAGTTTGAGCGTTAAGATGTTGTGTGCATTGATCCAGAACGCGATCTTTTCCTCTTTGCTCCAGGATAACATTTCCGCAGGGTGCAACGCGTCCAGTTCTTTAACTAGCCGGCTCAGTTCTATACGTTTCTTTCGAAGGGTTTTGTAATCGACATTTCCATCGGCATCGACGTATTTGGCGAGTATTTTGCTATATTTTTCGATGATGGAGCCTTTGACGATCCTCAGTTCTTTTTCTGAACTATCGGTTCCGAACACCTGACCTGCATCATCAGAGGAATTGGGATCAACGGCCGCAGCGTAGCAACTCCCGGCAAAAAACACGCCTGCGGAAACCCATACAAATAATATTAATAATGGCGTTCGCTTCATCTAACTCGCTTTATGACAATAGAACCTATCAATTTTATGAAATATATAATAATCCCATACGAAAAACAGTGTATTTAATTCTACAATTATAAATGCCGTATGCCAAGAGTTTTTTCTCGCTTAACACTTAAATTACCACTTTTAGGGTTTAATAGTTCATTTTTTCACTATTAAAATCTCGACGGGCCCAAAAACGCTGTTTTTCAGGCATATTGACTAAGCTTGCGACGAATACTTCGGTCCGTGACGAGTTTTTATAGCGGCTCGGTCCGGCCTTTTGGGACCGGATGCAATTGTTTTTTGGTTAACTCAGAACAAAAAAACGCCAAATAACTATATATAAGTACTTTATAATAGCTCATGTTGTGCGTTTTGGCTTGACATACCGCTTTTTTTGAGGTACCTTTTTTTTACAGTCTTGTTTGTTTAGTTACTTAAAGTTGCGATGAGGATTTTTTGCTGATGTTTGATAATAAAAGACCTTTACACGTCATTTTTCTGTTTTCTCTAATAGTTTGTTCACAACTGTACGCCATCGAGACAGACTCGATCGATCAGGTTCTGAAAAAGGACGTCGCCGGCCAGATGCTTGACGACTACGATCGCCGAGCCGTCGCTGACTTCTGGACCCATGCCATCGAAGAAATGCTCATCACGGCGGACCTGGACGAGATCGTTGAGATCAAATCGCTCATGCTGTTGAAAAAACCGCAGACTATGGACGGGGATTATTACGATGCATACACGCAAGCGGCAAAGGAAACCATCACCGCCACAATTAAAGAGGTTAACGCATGGGACAACGAGGAACTAAGAGAGCATATCAAGATTAATCTTTTAATTCTTGTCGCTCAACTCAAAAGTCCGGAGCTAATGGATTTTGCTTTTCAGGGTCTGGATGCACCCGATGCTATCGTCAGGTACTGGTCGGTAAAGGCTATAACAAGCGATGTTAGTGTAGAACGTCTCAACTCCGAGATAGTCGCTGACGAAGCAACGGCCCAAAAGATCTTAAACGCTGTCGAAAACGTCGTCGAAAACGAAAAAAGCGGCGAGATACTGGAACTGGCGATCAACTTCCTCGTTCAGGTCAACACCGACGATGCAAAACAGATAATAAGTAAACTCGTTGACACACGCATAGAGGCATACAAGTCATGGAACCTAACATGCGAAATGATGGATTCAAAGCTCTTGATGTCACTCGGCAGTGACATACTGACCGAAACCAAAACTGAAAACAAAGCCCAGATCACGAGAAAATTCGCCCAGTTGTATTCATACGTAATACAAAGATACATTATTGGAAAGAACCTCTTAAGCCAAACCCAAAAGCAGAATTTAGCTTCGGTTATGGTAAATATAGAAAAGAACATGATCGGCAAGCTTCTGGAAAAACCGCAAAGCTCGATAAAAAGGGCCATCGAAAAACGCAGCATAGCATCGCTAAAAAGAGAGCACGACACGCTGCTTGGAACGTCTTCTCTGGCAGGCGAGCTTGCACGCAAGATAGAATTCGATTATGGCAAGAAAACCACCGGAAGGGCGATAAATGCACCGATGACGCTGCCAAACCCTCCCGAGCCGGACAGTGAAATATAGTTAAGTGGGGACATTCATAAAGGATTGAATGTAACTGAGAATCAAAGATCGAACATTGGAGGTTTGATATTATGGCAAAACGAAAAAGCCTTACCGCTTTATTCGTAATAATGCTGCTGGTTATTGTTTCCATCGCCGGCTGTAAAAAACCCGCACCGTCAGGTTCGTCAAAAGATACTTCGTACGACCCCGCCAAGGACCCCCTCGTCAATCCGCCTCAGGTATTCCAGGCACCTCCCGATGACCTTTCGCTGATAAACACCGACGAAACCCTGTACCTTCAGCTCGATGGCAACCCAAACACATTAAACCCGCTGTTTGTTTCTTCTCTTTATGAATTTACTGTGGTGGACGTTCTTTACGATGGTCTGTTTAGCTTCGATAAAGACATGAAATGGTTTGTAAACGAAGATATGGTTGAATCCATAGAAGAATCCGACGATCATACAACTTACATCGTGAAAATAAAACAGGGCTACACATGGCACGATGGTCATCCATGGACGGCGCATGACGTGGTGTATTCATGGAAGCAAATACTTGATCCGCAGGTGCCATGTCTTGCGCAAAAACCATCCGTCGAACCAATCACCGAATGTATTGCATTAGATGATTACACCGTTAAGTTTGTCCAGGCGGAACCGCTTGCGACTAGAGAATGGAACCTACTGTTTCCGGTTATACCAAAACATATTTTTGAAAAAGAAAAAAAGGAACATCCCGATTTAAAAACAGGTGAATATTACATAAAGCAGGCTAGGTTCCCCGTCGGTTCCGGCCCGTACAAGATCGTCGAATGGAAAGAAAATGACAAGATCGTCGTAGAGCTTTGGGATGATTACAAGGGGAAGAAACCGTATTTTAAACGCATCGTTTTTAAAATCATTCCCGATACTAACATGAGCTTGCTGTCATTTGAAAAAGGGCAAATAGACGTTATACGCCGCCTGACGGCTCAGCAGTTTGCCAAAGAAACAAACTCAGAAACATTCAAAAAGGTCGGCCATAAGCTTTGGGGTACGCAATGGGCACTTGGCTACATTGGTTACAATATGGATGGTACTAATCCGTTCTTCGCTGACAAAAATGTTCGTTATGCAATGACCCATGCTTTTAATATCACGCTGTTTCTTGATAAGGTTTACTATAATCTGGCCACAAAGTCCGTGGGAATGTATCACCCCGAATCGTGGATGTACAATCCAGAGGTTCAACCGTTACAGTATGACCTTGAAAAGTCAAAGGCATATCTCGACAAAGCCGAATGGTTCGTTGACCCGGAGGACGGATGGAGATACAAGGAGATCGACGGAAATAAAATCCGTTTTGAGTTTACACTTCTTATGGCGCAGGGTTCATCTACTGCACCGAAAATGGCAGCGATACTTCAGCAAGACCTGAAAAAGATCGGTGTCGACATGAAAACCAGAACACTCGAATGGTCAGCTTTCCTTGAAAAAATTCGCAAGCACGAGTTCCAGGCTGAGACTGCTATGTGGGGAACAGGGACCGATCCGGATACAGGGTGGAATCTCTGGAGGACGGATCAATACGAAAAGGGAAGGAACTACGGCGGGTATTCAAATCCGCGTATTGACGAGCTATTTGTCCTTGGAAGAAAAGAATTCGATGTTGAGAAAAGAACAAAGATTTACCAGGAAATACACAAAATCCTTTACGAGGATCAGCCTTACACATGGGTCTTTAACGCACCGATACTTTCTGCAATAAACAACAGAATTCAAGGTATCCAGTTCAGCCCGCGTGGAATATTCGGCTTTGACCCGAGCTTTTACGGATGGTGGGTGCCAAAAGCTCCTGCGGAAATGAAACAGCAATAATGGTTTAATAGTATATGATAAATTACATCATCAGAAGACTGCTGCTTGTGATACCGACCTTGGTCGGGATCACACTTGTTACGTTCGTCATCGTTAACCTTGCGCCCGGCGACCCTGCACAGTTTCAAAGTCAGGGCATCATGGATCCGGAAGTTTCTATTCGTATCCACGAGCAGCTACGCGAGTATTACGGCCTCGATAAGCCGATACACGTTCGTTATGCCAAATGGCTTGGCAAGATCGCAAGGCTGGACTTTGGCACATCAATGTCTTCTGATCAACGGCCGGTGATCGATAAGATCAAAGAAAGGCTCTGGCCTACGATGTCGCTCGCCATACTCTCCCTGCTGATCAGTCTTATAATTTCAATACCAATAGGCATATACGCAGCCGTTCGTCAGAACAGGCTTTTCGACAGGCTCTCGAGCACCATCCTCTACGCGCTCTATTCGATCCCGAGCTACGTCATGGCGGTCCCTTTAATACTCCTTATAGCCATCCATTGGGATTTACTGCCGTTCCAGGGCATGACCAGCGACAATTACGATCAGCTTACAAACCTTGGCAAAGCCGCCGACCTCGTAAAGCACTACACGCTTATAACATTCTGTTTTACGTACGGCACACTGGCGTACTATTCGCGCTTCATTCGACAGAACATGCTCGAGGTCTTACGTCAGGACTACGTTCGCACCGCCCGCGCAAAGGGCCTTACAGAGTCCAATGTTGTAATGCGTCACGCATTTAGGAATTCGCTGATGCCGGTAGTAACGCTTTTAGGAATGATGCTGCCTGCGATCATCGGCGGCTCCGTCATCCTCGAAGTAATGTTCAACTGGCCCGGCCTTGGAAGGCTCTTTTTTGAAAGCATGATGAGCAGGGATTACCCGACCATCATGGCACTCTCTTTTATTACGGCATGTTTGGTTCTCGTAGGTACATTGCTGGCGGACTTGAGTTACCCCTTCGTCGATCCGAGGGTCTCTTATGATTAAGCGAAAAAATAATATTCAAAAGCAGCTCTCAGAGGGCTTTTGGCCTGTCGTATGGCGGAGGATGCGAAGGAATAGGTGGGGTATGTTCGGGTTCTATTTCGTCCTTGCGATGCTCTTGGTCTCGATCCTTAGTCCGCTTTTAGCTTCCGATCAGCCCGTCGTTTGCAGATACAAAGGCAAGCTGTACTTCCCGGCGATTGTAGAGATTTTTCAGTCCAGGGGCACAGGCAGGCATTTCATAAAGAAGTCAAAACCCTTCAACCTCCCGCAGTTCAATGCCAAGGACCGGCTTGACCCGCAAGAGTTTGCTCTCTGGCCGTTGATACCGTATGGCGAATACGAACAGACGCTGGATTTCTTTTCGCCGCCGTCAGCCGATCACTGGCTCGGCACCGATGAGCTTGGACGCGATGTCGCCGCAAGAATGATCCACGGAACTTCGGTTTCCGTAAAGGTAGGTTTCATCTCGATGAGCATTGCCGCGGTTATCGGTATCGCCGTAGGAAGCATCGCCGGTTACTGCGGCGGAAAGATCGACATGATAATAAGCCGCGTCATAGAGGTCATCGTTTGCTTTCCGGTTTTCTTTTTGATCCTGGCAATAATGGTATGGCTTGAACCGAGCATCACCAACGTCATGATCGTCATCGGCCTTACGCGATGGACATCGATCGCCCGTTTTACAAGGGGTGAATTCATCCGCATAAAAGGGCATGACTACGTAACCGCTGCCAGGGCACTTGGCATATCGCACAGATCGATAATGTTCCGACACATCCTGCCAAATTCGCTGGCCCCGGTTCTCGTCAGCATCACCTTTGGCATCGCAAGCGCCATTCTCGTTGAGTCAGGCCTAAGCTGGCTCGGCTTCGGCGTTCAGGCCCCCGACCCGTCATGGGGCAATATACTAAGGATGGCCTACGATTCACTGCGAGTTGCGCCTTACCTCGTATATCCCCCATGCGTAGCGATATTCATGGCGGTCCTTTCCTATAACCTCGTCGGTGACTCCTTAAGAGACGCCATCGACCCGCGTTTGAGGAGGGCTGCATGACAGAGAATAACAATATCCTCAGCATAAAGGATATCTGCGTTACATTCTTTACCGACGAAGGCGAAGTAAAAGCTGTTGGCGGTGTAAGCTATGATATTAAAAAAGGCAAAACGCTGGCCGTCGTCGGTGAAAGCGGATGCGGAAAAAGCGTTACCGCGCTTTCGATACTAAGGCTCATCCCGGACCCGCCGGGCAAGATAACAAACGGACAGATCGTTTTCAAGGGAAGCGATATTTTAACCACTTCCGACAGAAAGATGCGAGCGCTTCGCGGTAACCACATAACGATGATCTTTCAGGAGCCGATGACAAGCCTAAACCCGGTTTATACCGTTGGTCAGCAGATCGTAGAGGTCGTCGAACTGCACCAGTCGAGAAAAGGTAAAGACGCTCTCGATCACGCAGTTGAGATGCTTCGTCTGGTAGGTATTGCCGACCCTGAAAGAAGGGCCAATGAATACCCTCACCAGCTCAGCGGCGGGATGCGGCAGCGTGTTATGATTGCGATGTCACTCAGTTGCAATCCCGACCTGCTCATCGCTGACGAACCGACGACTGCGCTCGACGTTACGATACAGGCACAGATACTCGATCTGCTGCGATATCTTCAGAAAAAAAATAATATGTCCGTACTGCTTATCACACATGACCTCGCAGTCGTTGCAGAAAATGCGGACGATGTAGTCGTTATGTATGCTTCGAAGATCGTAGAGACCGCGCCCGTAGAACCCGTATTCGCAGACCCTCTGCATCCATACACGCAAGGGCTACTGCGTTCTCTACCACGGCTGGGGCAGGAAAAGGAAAAATTAGAAGTCATCGGAGGCTCGGTGCCGGATCCGCTTAATTTCCCAACAGGTTGCAAGTTCCACCCGAGATGCCCGATAGGGTGTGACAAAGAAAAATGCAAAATTGACGAACCGAAGCTAAAAGAGGTTTCGCCCGGCAGACAAGTCGCCTGCTGGTACGCAAAAGGTTATCAGGATTAATATGCCAACTGACAATAACATTTTAGTAGAAGTTAACGATCTAAAGACGCACTTTCCGATTAAAAGGGGCCTGTTCAGGAAGACCGTAGGTCAGGTAAGAGCGGTTGACGGCGTAAGTTTTAACATACCCGCAGGACAGACTCTCGGCCTCGTCGGTGAAAGCGGATGCGGAAAAACAACCATCGGCAGAACCATCCTAAGGCTCATACCACATACCGAAGGCTCCGTCAAGTTTGAAGGACACGACGTTTTCTCACTCCCTTCGGCATCTATGCAAAAGCTCAGATCGCAGATGCAGATCATCTTCCAGGACCCTTATGGATCGCTTAACCCGCGAATGACAGTTGCCAATATCGTAGGCGAGGCCCTGACCGTACACGGCATAGCACGAGGACGAGAAAGAAGAAAAATTGTTTCCGACCTCCTTGTTAAAGTCGGCCTTTCACGCCATCACGCTTCGAGATACCCACACGAGTTTTCCGGCGGACAAAGGCAGCGCATTGGCATCGCAAGGGCACTTGCACTAAATCCAAAATTCATAGTTTGCGACGAAGCCGTAAGTGCTCTCGACGTCTCGATACAATCGCAGATAATAAATCTGCTTGAGGATTTGCAGCAGGAGTTCGGACTTACATATTTGTTCATCGCTCACGACCTCGCCGTCGTAGAACACATCAGCGATATCGTCGCCGTCATGTATCTCGGAAGGATCGTCGAATACGCCGACAGAAAAACTCTTTACGAAAATCCGATGCACCCATACACAAAAGCATTGATAAGCGCAATACCTCAGCCGGACCCGACGCGAAAGTCAACTAGAATGGTACTGCAAGGCGAGGTTCCCAGCCCTGCAAACCCGCCGGCGGGATGTCACTTTCATCCGCGTTGCCCGTTCGCCGAACAGCAATGCTCCCAGCAAACGCAATTGCTCAAAGAAAAGAACCCCGGCACAAACCACCTCGTGGCGTGCTGGAAATGTAAAGATATTTAGAACGCAGACTGGAAAAACAGATGGATCAGGAAAAAGTTATCGACATCACAAACGAAAACGGAGTTGCAATTGTAAAGTTTACTATTCCTTCGATATCTGGAACCTCCGGCATAGACCATGTTGCCGCTCAGCTAAGACAGTTCATGCAGGAAGCAAGCCCAAAAAAAATCGTCATAGATTTTTCCCAGGTAAAATTCTTTTCATCACAGATGCTCGGCCTTTTGGTTGACATTTGGAAGAAAATTCAGGAAGATAGCGGCATACTAGCCATCAGCGGCATCAATCCAGACCTTAACAGAGTCTTTAAGATAACCAATCTCGATAAAATCTTTAAGTTCTATCCCGATGCAATTTCCGCTGTTAAAGATATTTCCTGATAATTTAGCCTTCAAATATGGTATAATGTAGCATCAAAGATCGGTAGCTGTTTTGCTTTTTGAAAACTTTTTTGAAAGGTTCACACATGAGACTGGAAACGCAGTATTCGATTTTTATGGTAAACAAGCCCGGTGTACTTGCTCAGGTTTTAGGCGAGTTTGCACACGCAAAGATCAACATCGTAGCACTTACGATGGTTGATACCGTAGAGCACGGCGTAATGCGACTGGTTGCAACGCCGGGTGCAAAGGTCAAAAAAATGCTCGATCGGTTAAACTTACAATACGGCGAGACGGACATACTATGCCTTAACTTATCCAACAAAGCAGGCGCTCTGGCAGACGTCACGCAGAAGCTCGCAAAGGCGCATATCAACATCACATACGCATACTGCACCGCAGGCGCACGAGGCGGAAGAACAACTGGAATTCTAAAAGTAGCCGACGTAAAAAAAGCGATGAAGATATTAGGCAAGGGTACAAGCACTACCGCTCCTACGAAAAACAAAAAGAAAGTGGTAAGACGTTCACCGGCCTCAAATAGATAATTACAACTGTGCCTGCAAAACCCAGCCCGGGTGGCATCGCTTTCCAAAGGAAAGCGATGGATTGCCGATTGTTGTAATTTCTGCTGCTTTGTCATCCTAAACGTTGTGGCCACAAAGCCCCGAAAGGGCGAAAGAAACGCTTCAGTGCTGGCGATAGGGTGTTAAACGTGTTTGCGCATGCGGCATATGCAATTATTAAGAGTTTTTTCTCCGAACTACCAACTCCAAACTGCTTACTCTACGGTAACGCTTTTCGCAAGGTTACGCGGTTTATCCACATCATGCCCGCGAAGCACTGCCGCATGATACGCCAATAATTGCAGCGGTATCACCGTCAGCATCGGCTGTAGTTGATCGACAGTATCAGGTACGGTTATCAAATGATCCGCATACTGTTTGATGTGTTCGTCGCTTTCGGTCGCAACGACGATCGTTTTTCCGCCGCGAGCCCGGACCTCTTCGATATTACCGATGATCTTTTCATACTGCGAGCATTTCGTCGCGATAAACACCACGGGCATCCCATCGGTTATAAGTGCGATCGGTCCGTGCTTCATCTCCGCTGCCGGAAGACCCTCGGCATGAATATAGCTGATCTCTTTAAGCTTAAGCGCTCCTTCAAGCGCCACAGGATAGTTCACACCTCTACCCAAAAACAGCCAGTTATCGTGATCGATATTTGCCTGTGCGATCTCTTTGATCTTATCGGTTTGCGGGAGTATCTGTGCGATCTTTTCCGGAATGCTTTCCAGTTCTTTCAACAGCCGACTCGCAGCATCGTTGCTAAGGTGCCGTCGTCGTCCAAGCTCTATCGCAAGCATTGTAAGCACTGCAACCTGTGCCGTAAACGCCTTGGTGCTTGCAACCCCGATCTCAGGACCGACGCGAAGATAGATACCCGCATCCGTCATGCGCGCGATCGTGGACCCGACCACATTTACCGC